>NZ_JBARMD010000556.1:0-3873 GCF_049802275.1 Occallatibacter sp.
TTCGCGGTCCTTGCCATCTCCACGACATTGCTCATGAGGTTACGCTCATGAAGATACTGGGAATGCTCTGGAAAAACCTTCGACGCGGCGTCGCAACTCTGCGATTTCCTGAAGCTCCGCCCATGACCAGTGGCTTTCGCGGCCTGGTGCACTTCGACCCCTCGCGCTGTACCGGCTGCGCCATGTGCCGGTTCCGCTGCACTGCCCGCGCCATCACATTTACTGCAGCTGGCAAGCAATTTACCTGGGCATACGACCCTTCACAATGCACGTTCTGTGGTCGTTGCGTGGATGGATGCAAAGACCATGCTTTGACGCAGGACGCGGACTGCCCGCCCATTTACCTCTCGGCCAGAGGCCTGCGTACCAGCTATACGCTGCAACGCAAGACTCCACCGCCTAAATCGCAGCCCGCCCCTGCCGGGGCGACCGCACAGTCAGGAGAGCCCCATGAACAACATTGAGGAACTGGCAGCTGAACTCAAAATCACGGATGTCTCGACAGACATAAGCGGGGTCAAGTGGTTCTCCACCGGCAACCTTAATCTCCGCGAGTTGGTGCCCGTTCTTAATCGAGCAGGCGCGCGATTTGTCACTATTACCGCGACTGAACTTCCAATGAACCAGGGCTTTTGCCTCGAATATCTCTGGGACTGGAACGGCCAGTTGCTGGGCTTTGCCTTCTATCCCTTGGGCAACTCCATGCCCAGCATCTACGACATCTGCGAAGCTGCCGATTGGATCGAGCGCGAGATCCACGAAGAGTATTCGATTGATTTCACCGGTCGTGTTTACGAACCGCTTCTGCTTCGCGATAACGACCGCATCGGTGTGAACCTGCACGAGGTGGCGAGATGAGCTACAAGCTGCCGATGGGCCCCTTTCATCCCGGCCTCGAAGAACCTTACAAACTCGAGATGATCTGCGAGGGCGAGACGGTCTGCGACGCGAAGCTGCATATCGGATTCAATTTTCGCGGCATTGAGCATCTCGCAGAGACGCGCAATTACGTCCAGCTGATTGCACTCATGGAGAGGGTTTGCGGAATTTGCTCGTTCATTCACACGCTCACCTTGTGCCAGGCTCTTGAGAAATTGACCAATCTCGAGCCTCCGCCGCGCGCTCAATATATTCGCGTCATCATGGCAGAGCTTGAGCGGCTCCACTCGCATGTGCTGTGGGCCGGCATCGCCGCCAAGCTCATGGGATTCAAGACGCTGTTCATGGCGTGTTTCGCTTACCGCGAAAAAGTGATGGACATGCTTCAGGCTATCTCCGGCAATCGGGTGAACTACTCGATGAACCGCATCGGCGGAGTCAATCGAGATATCACCGACCCCGACACCCTGCTGAAGATGGTCAATCTCCTCGAAAATGAAATCGCCCGCGAACTTGTCCCGGTGTTCACTTCCAGCTATACCGCAAAATCTCGATGCGCAGGTATTGGGATTCTCACCCGAGAAAAAGCGCTGTCATGCGGAGTTGTGGGGCCGACTGCCCGTGCCTCGGGAATTCCCCAGGATCTTCGCCGTGCGGCGCCTTATGCGGCGTATCCCGAGATGGAATTCGATGTGCCGGTAGAGGCTGCAGGCGATGTGCGCGCTAGGCTCCTGGTTCGTGCATACGAGATTCTTCAGAGCTGCCGCATTCTTCGCCAGGCCATCGCCAAGCTCCCTCCGGGCGAGTACGCGTGCAATGAATCAAAACTCGCATTCGTAACAGGAACGGCCATCAGCCGCGTCGAGGCTCCACGCGGCGAAGTCGTGTACAGCGTCAGTTGGAAGGAAAACTCGCGAACGCCGAGTCGGGTCCATGCGCGTACTCCGACGTACGTCAACATGCCCGCGGTTCGCTGGATGGTTCTGGGTGCGCGCGTAGCCGACGCACCTCTCATTCAGGCCTCCATCGATCCTTGCTACTCCTGCACGGATAGGTGACCTGAAGTCAGATTTCATCGCCTGCCAAAGGCTTCGGGGATCGCGAGTTACCTTGGCGGAAGGCCAAGTTTGCGCTGGATTGATTGGAACCGAGGGTCGGAGCGAAGGAAATTGAATTCGGAAGCGCATATCAAGTCTTCCGGAAGATGGCCCAGCTCTTCATGGGTTGCTTCGGCGAGCCAATGCAGCGTTCTATCCCGATCACCGAGGATCGCGTATTGAAACGCGATTGTGGCGCTGGTGTAAAACCCGTGTGTGATTTCTTCATTGTGTCCGACACGGGCATGAGCTTTCACGCGCAGTTCCAGGCGACGTGGTCCGCATCTCGCTGCTGAGTTGCTAACCATAGGTTGGCAACGGTTGCGAAATGTCGTCGCCAGCGCCAGGAGCAGATTACTACTCAAACGTCTTTGGGCTGTATCTGGAGCCTCCCGCGCGACGCACTGATGGTAGGTTTCGCATTCACCAAGATGGGCGCTTTAGATGCAGCCGAAAGACATATCGGTAGTCCTACCTGGGAAAACCACTCCTTTAGAGATCGTGAGATCGCAGAAACAAGAGGACGTTTAGCATGACGGACCAGCGCGCTAGATCTGTCACACAAACTCTGCGTAGGCTGCGGTTGTTAGAAATTCGTGGAATTCCCCGGTCGATAAGGATGTGAGCAGCTCGGCCGCACGCTCGAACTTTGCAGAGGCAAACCGTTCTGCTCCAAGCTTCTGCCTGGCTTGATTCAGGATGTTCCAGATGGCATATGCGAGCATGTGGCGATCGACTCGCTTGCCATTGCTGAGGCGAGCGTTGTATCGGATCCACTGCCAGATCTGTGCCCGGGAAATCTCGGCCGTCGCTGCATCTTCCATCAAGTTGTAAATCGGGACGCATCCGTTGCCACGAAGCCACGACTCGATGTACTGCAATGCAACGTCGACATTGCGAACGAACGCCTCTTCGGTAAAACGACCGAGCGGAATCTCCAGTAAATCATTCTCATTGATTCTGGATGCCGGCTCGTCAGGGCGGTGAATCTGGTTTGCTTTCTTCATGTGTTCATCGAACACGGCCTTCGCGATCGGAACAAGTCCCGGGTGCGCCACCCATGTACCGTCATGGCCGGCACGCACTTCACGCAGTTTGTCCTGACGAACGCGCTCCATCGCCCGTTCATTGGCGTCCGGGTCATCGCGAATCGGTATCTGTGCTGCCATCCCGCCCATCGCGTGAATGCCGCGCTTGTGACATGTGTGAATTAGCAGTTCCACGTAAGAACGAAGAAACGGCTGTTCCATTGTGATGCCGCTGCGTTCCGGTAGCGTGAATTTCGGATGACACCTGAACTTTTTGATAAAGCTGAAGATGTAGTCCCAGCGTCCGCAGTTCAGGCCGGCGGAGTGATCACGAAGCTCGTAAAGGATCTCGTCCATTTCAAACGCTGCAGAAATGGTTTCGATCAGTACAGTCGCGCGAATCGTTCCCTCTGGAATCCCGACATATTCCTGCGCATGGAGGAAAACATCATTCCACAACCGAGCTTCATGGTAGCTTTCCATCTTCGGCAAATAAAAATACGGGGCGGTGTTGCGATCGAGCAGCGTGCGAAAGTTGTGATAAAAGTAAAGGCCAAAATCGAAGAGCGAGGCAGATATCGGAGAACCGTTGATCGGGAAGTGCTTCTCGACCATGTGCCAGCCGCGAGGCCGGACAAAAAGCACGGCGGGATTCCGTCCTAACTTGTAGAGCTTGCCTTCGGGGGATTTGAACTCGATGGTTCGCAGGTTGGCATCGCGCAGATTTCTTTGACCCTCGAGGCAATTGCTCCAGGTGGGTGCGTTCGAATCTTCGAAATCCGCCATGAACACATTCGCCCCAGAGTTCAGAGCGTTGATGACCATCTTTCTTTCCGCGGGACCGGTAATTTCCACTCTGCGATCAACCA
>NZ_JBARMD010000557.1:0-3029 GCF_049802275.1 Occallatibacter sp.
CCGACGACGACGATCGAAACGTCGGCCTTCTTCGCGGCATCGACCGCGGCCTGTATCGAAGCTGTTTGGGTTTTCGCATCGACTAGCTGCACATCGTTCGCCCACCAGCCCTCGAAACCCTCCGGCGCTGTCGTGATTTTGCAGCCTTCTGCGTAGAGCACTTTCACCTTGTCGCCGACTTTGGCCTTGATGCCGTCGAGCACACTGACGCCGTAGCCGGGATCGCGACTATATCCGCCAAGGTGTACATCCGCGGCATTCGGCCCGATGACGGCGATCGACTTCAGCTTCGTCATGTCGAGCGGCAGCAGGTTCTTGTCATTCTTCAGCAGCACGATCACTTTACGCGCCGCTTCCGCAGCAAGCTTCTTGTGTTCCGGGCTATTGTTGGTTTTCTCCGCGTAATCGGGATCGACATAGGGATTATCGAAGAGGCCCAGCCGGAACTTTGCCGCCAGAACACGCGAAACCGCACGATCCACTTCGCTCTCCGGCACGGTGCCCTGCTTCACCTGATCTACCAGCGTGTTGAACGCCGGCGCATCCGCCACATCGAAATCAACCCCGGCGGCAATGGCCTGTCGCGCTGCATCCGCCTCGTTGAATGCCACGTGGTGCGTGCTCACCAGCATCTGCAGAGCGTTGTCATCCGAGCTGATGAACCCTTCAAAGCCCCACTCCTGCCGCAGCACTTTGTCTAACAGCCAGTGGTTTACGTGAGAGGGTACGCCGTCGATCTCGTTGTACGATGCCATCACGCTGCCCACGTGCGCTTCTTTGACGGCGGCCTCAAATGGAACCAGAAACGTCCCCCGGATCACACGTTCAGAGATATTGCCGGGCGCGGTATTTGTTCCGCCCTCTGGCTGGCCATGTACTGCAAAATGCTTTGCGGTGGCGAGAACGTGATGACGATCGATCATGTACGAATCGCCTTGCAGGCCTTCGATTGCCGCGACGCCCATGCGTGAGATCAGGTAAGGATCCTCACCGTAGCCCTCTTCCGTTCGCCCCCAGCGCGGATCGCGTTCCATGTCCAGCACTGGAGAAAACACTTGCCCCGAACCTCGCGAACCGGCCTCATCGCCAACCGCGGTAAACACGCGCTTCACCAGCGCCGCGTCAAACGTGCTGGCCAGTCCCAGCGCCTGCGGAAAGCTTGTGCTGCCGTATTCCATATATCCGTGCAGCGCCTCGCCTGGGAAAATCACCGGAATACCGAGCCGCGTCTTTTCGAGCTGGTAGCGCTGCACCGCATTGCGCAGGATAGCCGCATTGCGAGGTGTCAGTTTCAGATCTCCACCCCACTCCGCTGCAAGTGCCTTCCGCGCTGTTTCGCTGGTATAGGTGCCGGTCGGATCGATAACCGAGACATTTTGCTGCCAATCCCATTTGAGTTGATCCACCTTCTCTTCCAGGGTCATTCGCGGCAACAGGTCGGCAACACGGTCCGCAACGGGTAGCGTTGCGTCCTTATAGCGCGGTGTATCGATCTTGGTGGCAGGCTTTTCCTGCGCACTTGTGCAGGGGGTGAACACACCGAGTCCCAACAGCAGGCCCGAAATCAGCAACCTTGAGGAAATGCGCAGGTGAATCGTCATGGTATTTGCAGGTGATTCTGGATCCTTTCGGGTATCGGCGAGTCATTGTAAATAACCTACGCAGACCGTGTATGTGCGGTTCAAAGAAGCGTGTAAAACAACCCGCAAATCCGCGCTAAGAGCTCGGTTCGGCCCGTTCTCCAAATCTGAGTGCCGCATCCAAGCTGATGGACCACAATAACGGCGCCGTCTGTAGAATGAAATCATTGATAAAAGGAACCTCCCACGAGGCCAGAAAGCATACATGCGCCGTGTCGCGCTGATCTACAACCCAGCTTCAGGCCAGCACTCCGGACGCCGCGCATCCTACATTCAGAGCGCGCTCGCGGTGCTTCGTAAAGCGGGCATTGAAGCCGAAGCTCTCGAGACGCATGCGCCCGGCAGCGGCAAGACCCTTGCTCTCGCCGCTGTGCGCCAGGGTTACGACGCGGTGCTTGCTTGCGGCGGCGACGGTACGGTGCACGAGGTGCTTCAGCCACTGGTGGGAACGAAGGTAGCCCTGGGTGTTCTGCCCCTGGGAACAGCGAATGCGCTGGCGCAGAACCTCGGGCTGGGGCGCAATCCCGTGAAGGCTGCGCGTGCTCTGCTCGATGCTCAGCCAATGGAAGTCCCGGTTGGCCGCATCTTTTTTCAGGAAACGAATGGCGCACAGGGCTGGCGGTATTTCACGGTTGCTGCGGGCATCGGAGCAGACGCGCTGCTGATGTCGAGCATGGACCCGGCCCTAAAACGCCGCTTCGGATACGCGCTTTATATGGTCGAAGCATTCAAGATCTGGGTTTCTCATCCGTTTCCGCTTTTCGACGCGTCCTTTTCCATCAATGGCAATGGCGAGCCTCGCGTCGAGCAGGTCTCGCAACTGCTCGCCATCCGCATCCGTTCCTTCGGCGGCGCGCTGGGAAAGCTCGCTCCCGGAGCGACGTTGCGCAAAAAGGACCTGAGCCTGGTCGCCTTTAAGACGCGCAGCCGGCTGGAGTACATGCGGTTCCTATTGGCCACTCTCGCGGGTCGGCAGACCTTCTCGCGCTCAATTGAATTGCTGAATGCCGATGCCGTCGAATGCAGACCGATGAACGGATCGAAGACCAGCGTTTTTGTGGAGGCAGATGGTGAGGTGCTGGGTGCCCTGCCTGCGCGCATGGAGCTTGCACGGGAAACGCTGACCCTGCTCGTTCCGCGAGGAGCTCAGCCTTAATCGCGGCAAGATGGACCCTGTCCTAACTCTGCCGGCACTGCAGACTCCGCTGTTGGTGCTGAATGTTATTTGCGTTCCCGTTCCGCTCCTGCAATCATCGCTGCGACACTTTTTCATCCGGAGTCTCAGCATGAAACGATCTGCAGTCATTCTCTGCGTCGCCATTGCGGCATCTACCGCATGCGCGACTGTGCAAGGACCCGCATGGCAGCCCGCGCCCGGACACATTACCC
>NZ_JBARMD010000558.1:0-1817 GCF_049802275.1 Occallatibacter sp.
GCATGAATCTATACATTCCTCAACTGCAACAAATGTTGCAGAACTCGATGCAAACCATCGAAAAGGGAGAATAGGCAAATGGCAACTAAGAAAGCAGCCAAGAAGGCACCCGCGAAGAAGGCCGCGAAGAAAACCGCGAAAAAGAAGTAACGGGTCATCCAACCAAAAAGGCAACACCTCGGGGGACGCAACAGCGTCCCCCGAAGTGTTTATGCGTATATGTGGAAAGGTGCATGAATACAGGCGATGACGCGACGCAGATGGATTGCCGAGAATTGGGATGAAGCGACAGCGACGCTGGTGGGAGCGCAAGCGGAGCACTTGATTCGAGTGTTGCGCGCGCAGCAGGGAGAGGAAGCGGACGTGGTTGCTGGGGGCAAAGTGTTCCACTCCGTGATCGCTTCGATCACCAACGGCGGACAGGGTGAAGCGCCGGAGGTGAGGTTCAACCTGGTCGCTGAGGTCGAGTCTGAACCCGGAATGCCCGTTACGCTGGTAATGTCGATTTTCAAGTTCGATCACATGGAGTGGGCGATCGAGAAAGCGACGGAATTGGGAGCCGCTGCGATTGTGCCGGTGATCGCGCGACGCACAGAAAAGCATCTTGCGCTGGCCGCGACGAAGCGGGTGGAGCGATGGAGACGCATCGTGCATGAGGCGGCGCAGCAGTCGCGCAGATCGGATGTGCCGATGGTTCATGATCCGGTGAAGTTGGCAGATCGCGTGAAGGCTGACGCGAAGTTGAAGCGAATCGTGCTAGCGGAACAGGAACGATCTGCGACGTTGCGCGGAGCTCTCGAGGAGGCCATTGCGGCAGCAGGTGCGGAGATGCCGGATCTGGAGATTGCGATCGGGCCCGAAGGCGGATGGGCGCCGGATGAAGAGGCACTCTTCGATGCGAATGGATGGCGGGCTGTTTCGCTGGGGCCGCGCATTCTGCGTGCAGAGACGGCGGCAATTGCGGCGCTGGCGGTGGTCGCTTCGATGCTGGAGTAGAGAACGGCCCGGGGAGTTCGTGCTTTCCCACCCATGCTTCGCATGGCACCCTTGGGTTATGGCTTGGATGCTGGTGTAGAGTTCGTGCCCGACCCTGTGCTACGCGCTAGAGCGAAACGCCGCGCTTCCAGGGGATGAAGTCGTTCTGACCGAACTCCTCGGCTTTGGTGAAGCGCTTGCCGCTGGCCACATCAAGACATAGATCAAGAAGCATATCTGCGCATTGCGGGATCGTCGATTCTCCGTTGACGATGCCGCCGGCGTCGAAGTCGATGATGTCGGCCATGCGGCTGGCTAGTTGCGCGTTTGTGGAGATCTTGACGACAGGAGCGACAGGGTTGCCGGTAGGTGTGCCGAGGCCGGTAGTGAAGAGGACGAGATTTGCACCGGCGCCAGCCTGAGCCGTTACGCACTCAACATCGTTGCCTGGCGTACAGAGCAGGGTGAGGCCGGGCGTGGTCGCGTATTGCGGGAAGTCGAGCACGTCGCGTACCGGAGCCACTCCTCCCTTGCGCGCGGCGCCAGCTGACTTGATGGCATCGGTGATGAGGCCGTCTTCAATGTTGCCGGGTGAGGGATTCATCTCGAAGCCGGAGTGCACGGCCTTGGCGCGTGCAGAGTAGGCCTGCATGAGATCGAAGAAGCGCTGGGCGAGTTCATCGGTGGCGCAGCGGTTGATCAGTTCCTGCTCGACGCCGTGCAGTTCGGGGAATTCGCTGAGGATAGATTTGCCGCCGAGTTCGCCGAGCAAATCGGAGATGTAGCCCAGGGTGGGATTCGCCGAGATGCCGCTGAAGCCGTCTGAGCCACCGCACTTGAGC
>NZ_JBARMD010000559.1:0-3412 GCF_049802275.1 Occallatibacter sp.
CTAGGCCCCGAATATCCGCTCTCGCAATAGAAAGTGGAATGCGCTGACCTTCTCCAATGGACACATAACCTTTCCAGTCTCTGAGAATCATCTCGCGAAGCTCTTGATCGGTCGTGTAAATCCTGACCATCACCGTGGGAGTTTGTGCAGTGGAGAAGCTTCCAGCCGCGGACGGTGACAAAAAGCAGCCATCCACGAGAAGGGGATCCAGCAGGTTCGTTCGTCCCTGCACCTCATCGTCGGCGAGACAGCGGCCGGAAATCACGATATCACTGAGGCGAAACGGCGGCGTGCTGGTGGGGTATATGGCGAACGTGAATTCCCTGGTGCCCATTCTCCCGGAAGCCGTGTCGAGAGCAATCACTCTCAGCGAGTATAAGCCTGGATAGAGCGGGGTCTCGCGCTGCCAATGCACGCTTCGGGATACCTTGTCATCCTGCTTCCACTCCTGTTCCCTGAGCCACGATCCCACAACTTGTCCTAGACTGTCGTCTACAAGCTGAGCGAATATCTGAAGCTGTGAACCGCGAGGCGAATTATTGGCGGTGGCAGGCCAGGCAAAATCTGCAGCCATCAATGCGGTATGGATGCCCTCCGCGTCTGGGAAGAGCCAGACGTGGGCGGCGCTATCGAGATGTGCAGTTGCTGCTCGATTCTGGAATTTCTTCAGCATCTCTGCCGGAAGCTTCTGCTGACTCTCAGACAGGGGCGCAAGATAGTACCTGGGTCCGCGAATACGCACATTACGGCCAGGGATGGATACAGATATCGGATGCCAGGCTCCGTCAGTTTCTTCGAGATTGGGTTTAAAGGTGATCCTATAGAATCCGGCGGCATCGGCCGCGATATCCGCAAAGGCATCCAGGATGTCGCGAGCGGCCACTCCTCCTGTCTGCTCGGCGGCGTACAGAAAATCGCGTCGGCGTTCGGCAAGATTCGTGGTCTGCATATTGATCATGTCGGCGACCTGCTGCCCTGATCCTGAGTACTGGAATTCAGCCGCTCCCCCAAACGGCACCACCACTCCAGGCCCTGAGCCCTCCACGGTGTACATAGCCGCTTGCGCGTAAACTGCTGCGCCAACGAAAGCCGATGGGCCAACGCGCAAAGGGGGACGATAGGGGTTTATAAATATCGGATCGGATACGTTCGATTCGAAATCGGAAGCAAAGACAATTGCGTGGCGGCCGGGCCGAATGGCCAATTCCTGGATCGCTCTGCCCGTCTTTGACATCCAGGGGCCGCCATAGAACTGGGGTGGGCTCGTGTGATGTTCAAGGAAGTCGAGCCTCGATCGAAGCGCTCGCGTATCCTGGCTGAACGGCAGGAATTCTCCTGCATCGTCCAAGAGCGCAAAGCGAAAGTTATCCGGGTGTGATTGATTGAGGAACTTCTGAAGCCCTGAGATCGCAAGATTCCTTCCCTGAGCGGACATGGGCGCAAAGACGAGCAGTATCCAGGTGTTAGTGAAAGCGCGTTGGGGAGATGTTTGCCGTGACTCAGGCTGCGCTTTCGAAGTTTCCCCCTGGCTCGGAGTTTCGAATTGTGGAGCGGTGATCGCAGCCGGCTCTGCCAGGCTTCGAACCGAAACGATCGCGTCGCGAGTCCCGTGCTCCGACAAGATGAAGTCGTCTCGGCCGAGTCCCGAAATCGGAAGCCCTCTGCTGTCCCTAACCTGAACTTGAATTGTCGCGATCCAACCAGAATCGCGCTCCTTCGCGGACGCGGGATTTTGAGGAAACAAAGAGCCTGGCAGAAGAACAGAGGATAAAGCCGCCCATATGCCGAGTCGAAACGTCATACGATCGCCTCAGATCAGGATCGCCACGATAATACACCCGCTCAATACGAGCGCCTCATTCAGCCCTTTTCAGTATTCTCTGCACGAGGGACAGCGCTGATCTGTGCGCCGGCAAACAGGATCAATCCTGAGATGTAGGCCCAGAACAACAGACCGACGGAAACATAAAACGGTCCATATAGCGCCTTCAAATCGAGGTGCGGCAGCACGGCGACGAATCCTTCCTTAGCAGCCAGCCAGACCACGCCCGTGATGATCGAAGTGCGAACGACCTGCCGCGCCGGAATCTTGCGATTGGGCAGAAGCCAGTAAATCGAGAAGAAAAACAGAACCGAGGCGACGCCGGTAGTTGCCGCCAGCCACAGATAGCTAATCCCCTGGAACACGAAATTCTCGGTGTGATGGAAGAAAACCAGGCCAAGGAGCTGACGCTGCCAGGTGCTCAACAAAACGCTTGCCATCGCCAGAAACACCATCCAGATGGCCAGCCCAAAGGCCACAACCTGGTTCCACAGATAGTTGCGGCTCTTGGTCACTCCCCAAGCCTGGTTCAGAGCCACTTCGAGTGGAAGAAAGATACCGGTGCAGGAGATCAAGATCATCACCAGCGAGAGCGCCTGCACCCCGTGCCGGCCAGATGTCTGAGCCGCCCACCTTAGCCAGAACGCCAGAAAATCCTCGCTGCCCTGTTTGGCTGTTGTGGGCAGAAACTGCTCTACAATCTTGTTCACCACGTTGACCATTTCCTGCGAATGGAAGACCGACAGAGCGATCGTATAGAGCAGCACGATCAATGGAATGAACGAGATGATCGCGTTTGCTGCAACACTGAAAGCGAAGGTGTGCACCTCGGCATCAAGCAGATAGTCGGCCATGGCCACGCCGCTTTTGCGCCACCGATACCACTTTGAAACGGCAACTGGCTGGCTGTCGCTGAACCCTCCCGCGGCCGGCAGCGGCTCAGTCACGCCCGTACCGGGATTTGAAACGTCGTTCACCAAGGTCTCCAGAAGACAAGGGTACAGAACGGTCGGTTGTGCCGTTTGTGCGCCCTCGCACGCCATAGCAAAGCGCTTGTTCCGATCCTGAGCTGTAATGTATCTCTATTTTTCCATAGCCAACGATTGGCAGTGATTACCTTGCGGTACGGAAGTCAATTTTCTCCTTGCTTTTGGGGTAAGTTCCTGCCATAAAAGGAGAACGGTGCGCCGGGAGGCACACCGTCGCAAGTTCAGGAAGGCCATAGCATTGGAAGTTTTGGTGTTTGGGAAGCACAGCCCCAATTCTGAAATGACATCGAGCTGCCTCAGCGCGACCCCGTCGGGCGCGTCGGCGGCTCGCGCCGTCTCTGGGTTGGGAAAAGCCCGAGCTTCCGTTTCCTGCTGATCGAAAAACACAGGAGCGGCAAGTAACGGTTTCCCCGCTGTGTTCACCACGAATAAGGAGAAGGTGAATGAAGGAGCAGGGCGTAGTGAAGTGGTTCAACGGTGCCAAAGGGTACGGGTTCATTCAACGGTCTAGCGGCGAGGATGTTTTCGTGCACTTTTCCGCCATCCAGGAGAACGGCTACAAAACGTTGAACGAGGGAGACCCGGTCGAGTTTGAGTGCCA
>NZ_JBARMD010000560.1:0-5942 GCF_049802275.1 Occallatibacter sp.
CCAAAAGCATAACGGCTGCATTCTCTGCCTTTGCAGATATTGCAGCCGTTTGCATTGAGAACAACTCGCCGTTATCTCTGCGCGGAGGGCGAATACTTTGCCTTCAAAACGCTGATCATCGCCGGAGTTAATTGTTTGAAGAGTTCCGCGTTGTACGAGGCGCAGTAGGGTACACCCTGGATGGATGCGTACTTGATCGACAGATCGTATGAGCCATCCTGGGCGCGAGTCGGATCCATGGATTCCACCAGCTGGTTGTATTGCGACTCGAGATTTTGGGCGTTTGGCATAATGTCGTTTTGCACGATCTGTTGGGCCGCGATGGAATACGCTCGTGATTTGGCTGCGGGCGTTCCATTGCCAACTGCCGGATCAACGTTGACCGCGATGATCGACACCGAGTAATCGCTATTGAGGTAGATCTCAAAGGTGCGGAACTGTTGCGGGTGATCCCGGAGCGACGAGGTTTCGACTTGCCAGAAGCCATTTACCGGGCTCCCGCCGGGCGGTGGTTTTAAGGCTTTCACGGTGTTGAAATGACGGTGGCCGGCAATCCACATCAGCAGATTCGGCGTGTTCTGCAGTTCCGCGACGAGGTTTGCCAGGCTGACTGCATTCTGTTGCACGGCGTTCGGATCGTTGTTCGATTCCCACCATTCCACCTCTGTGCCGATATTTGCTACTGCCAGCGGAACGTGCGCTGCGATAATCATGAGCTGATTCGCCGCCTGTCCTGAAGCGAGTTCCGCCTGGAGCCATCCCCACCGCGTCGCATCCAGGAATCCATGTCCGTGAATGTCGTGCGAGCCGTCTGTCTCAGACTGCGTATCGTCGAGAACGATCACCTTGAGTGGAACATCGGACTTTGGCACGAAACTGTAGCAGGCAAAGCCGGCCCCCATCGATGGATCGACCAGGTTGAGTCCGTGGCCCCTCGGAGCGGTCGTGCTGTTGAAGAACTCCTGCATCCACTCCGTTCTCAGGAGCGAGCGGCGGCTCGGATCGGCGACGATTGTGGGCGCAGCGGGAATGGTTGCGGCCATGCCAGCCCCCTTGATGGTGCCGGTGGGCGTTGCACCGTCGATATAACCCGTGTACATCGTCTGCTGCTGAATAGCGGCGAAAGTATCGTAGCAACATGGGAACCCGGCGTTGGGTTTCAGCACATCTCCTATCTTCCAGACATTGCCGCTCGTGTAGGACTCGCGAAGATGAAGGTCGGGGTTGGCATCCACGGGAATGGATCCGATCATGAAGTGGTCATGGTTGCCGAGGACTTGATACCAGGAAATCGCCGGGTTGAGCCCGGCGGCGCGGTAGGGCTTTTGGTAGTCGATAGTGGCAGCTCCCGCATGAGCGCCGGAGCTTGGTTGGATAACCTTGCCGTCGATGACATCGATATACCACCGGAGTTCGTTGTACTGCGTGCTGTTGCAGGCATCGCCCAGCGAGATGCCAAAGTCGAATGGAGACAACTCGTGAAGGGCGTTCATGGTCTGGATAGCGGCGTCGAGGACGTGGGTAGTGTAGGGCATGATCGGCGAGTAGAGCGAGGTTCCCGACGCGCCGTAGATAGGATCTTCCTGCTGAATATAGATGAGCTGATTGGGAGCTTCCTTATCGGTGATGTGGATGTCGGACATGGTGAAGAAATTCGCCATGCGCGAGAGGCGCACAGGGGATGGGTTGCTGTAGTCATTTGCCATGATGTCGTACCGTTTTGCCGCTTCGAGTCCTGGGCCGTAGGTATAGCTTCCATAACCATAGGCGGCGTACTGCGAAACCAGAGGAAGCTCGGTGGGGCAGAGTCCTACACCGGAGTTCGGCTGGTCAATTTTTGGCGGCATGGGGAAACACAGCACGCGGTCTACGGTGGTGACAACGGTGGAACCGATGGGATAGCTGGCGGGTTCTCCGCCACCGCAGCCAGACTCGAATGTACTGAGATACAGGGCCGCAGCCGTGCCGAGTGAGTAACTTACAAACTCGCGACGCGAAATATTGCGAATTATTTTGAGACTGTCGCCGGAAAGAATTGCGCTGCCTGGTTTGGGATCCATCGAGTCCATGTCACTCTCCTGCCTTGTTATCGGCAGGTTTGCGATCAAATAACAGGACAATCGGCGTGGCACTGCGCTGGATTGGGAAAATCCGGCAGGGCGACCAATTGGACCCAGGGGCCGGTATTTTAGCGGACTTCGCTTTTGGTGACAGATCCCGGAAACGGTTCCCAACCGCGATCCTTACAGGTTTCGATGAGCAGGAGTGAGACCGACAGACTTAGCAAGGGCCCAGACGCGCTGAACAACGCCCTGGCCGCGCCGCCGAGTGCGTCATCATAGGCTCCCATTGCGAGGGCCGCCAATGCCGCGCATATCGAGCCGACTACCCATGCTTTTGGCAAGCGCGCCAGCCGCCATACGCCCAAGGGAAGCAGCCAGGCGAACGTATACAGGAATTCTCGCGCGAGAAGGCAGCCGACAAGCCCTGAAAGGTAGGCACGGCCGGAATCTGACTCACCCTTCATTAATGCTGCAAAGCTCAAGAGTGAGGCGTCGGACGAGCGATGTGACATCAGCGGAATCAGGGTCGCGAAGCCTACGGCAACCATCGCCCCAATCCATGCAAGTTGCGAGAGCCTGAGCGACCGGCGCCGCGCGGTCGTTAGCCACCATCCCAATGCAAGTGCTGCGGCTAAGGGAACGAAAGTCTCTTTGGCGAGGGCGCCAATCACTCCCCAAAGCGGCAAAAGCCACCATCGTTCTGTAAACATTGTCCAGACCACAACCATCAAAATGCAGTTCACAGCCGAGTCCACATATCCCGAAAGATTGAAATTCGCCACAGCAAAGTTGGTGAGATAGAGGAGGGCACTCACGAGAGCTACGGCTTCGTCCGCGGTAATGCGCCTGCCAACGTCTACCAACAGGAAAGCAGTTGTGGCGATAAAGAAGGAGTTGACTACCAAGATCGCGAAGAAGACTGGATTCCATGAGTGGAGGTGGTTTTTTGCAAGCCAAAAGATCGGCTTTGCAAGGTACGAGACGAGCACCCTGTGGGAGAAATGCTCTTGATCGTCCTGAAGCGGGTCGCCGCTCACGAGTGCGTAATATGCCCTGGAATCGTAGAGCCCTGGAACTGCCCTGGGGTCGTAACGATTGAGGGTAGGGTATCCCAGGCCCGTGCTAATGACGAAGAACAGTGTCCAGAGAACGACGCTGCGTCCAACTCCAGGCTTCAATGAGACCCCCACGGTCAGCACAAATTGGCTCGAATCGTAACACCTGCTGCTTCGGGCTGTCTTCGTTGGGCTGCGCGGCGCTTTGTATGGTAGGCATCCGCTAAAACTGTCAGCTTCGCGGGCTCTCTTCTCGTTTCTTGGGATTCTCTGTTTACGCTTCCGCGGAACGCACAGGTTGTGTAAGGCTATAGCGCTACCAAATCCTTCTGAGACCTATTCGATCCGTTCATGGTCCGTTCGACAACATCTTGTGTTTCTGCTCGCTTTTGCATGATTAAAATGCGCTCATGAAATCAACCGGACCCCTCCCCCGCCCCAGAAGCACCCTCGTGTTATTCACTCAACTGAACAAGCCAGACAGGGTGCTTCGTGGATTGTGGTTTGTGGTCATCTTGCTGGGAGTGCTGGTTGCGGCGCCGGTGGATGCATGGCAGCAGCAGGGCGCGTCGAAAGACAACATGGCGGGCATGGACATGAGCGGCGACATGAAAAACATGGGACCGAGCATGACGGCGATGGCGGGGCACATGTACGTTACGGCGTTGCGACCGAAACAGCCGGGTGATGAAGAGAAGGTGAAGGCGGTCGTCGCGCAGGTCAGAGCTTCGATCAAGCGCTACCGCGATTATCACAAGGCGCTAGAGGACGGATACGTGATCGCCAATCCGAATGTGGATGAGCCGCAATTTCATTTCAACAACCAGGCCAATTTACGGGAGGCCGAACAGCGCTTCGATCCCACCAAGCCTTCGTCGCTGCTCTATTTCCAGACGCCAACCCAGCGCTACAAGCTTGAGGGCGTGATGTTCACGGTGCCGCCGAATGCAAGTGAAGATGAGCTGAACGCACGCATTCCGCTGAGCGTGGTGCGCTGGCACAAGCACATCAATTTTTGCGCCGCGCCCGCCGACAAGGTGAAGCAATACCTGGGCAAACATCCCAAATTCGGCATGTTCGGCTCCATCAAGACCGCGGATGCCTGCAAGGCCGAAGGCGGGACGTTTTATCCCGTGATGTTCACCTGGATGATTCACGTGTTTCCGTTCGAGAATGATTTGAAGGATGTGTTCTCGATGAATGACGATGTTCCGCACTTCGGCTCGGGGCAGTAGATCGCGTTTGCCCGATGAAATCGGCTGGCGGTTGTGCCGATGAAGCGGGCCGAGTAATCTTGCTGGCATGAACTGGCGGCGCGGACTTTTGCTGGCTGGGATTAATTTGATGACGGCTGTGCCGCTGATCTGCCTTTTGGCGGCTAGAGACGCGCAATACCTCAAGGAGCGGCAGCAACACTCCGCAAATGAGGAAGGGCTGCGGATCGGCAGTTTCGGCGATATCTCGGCAGCGCCAACAGAAATCGTTCAAGCGCAGGATGAGCAGACGGTCTCATTTTCTCCATGCGGTCTCTGGGGTCATATTCCACCGCAGGTTTCAGTCGTGCAGATTGGAAATCTGCCGGCCTTCATCGTAAGTCAATGGCGAGAGGAGTGTCCTCCAAAATGGTCAGTTGCCAAAATGCTTGGCGTAAACGACTCGGGGCTACTTTCCGATGCCGACCTTAAAACGATGCGCCGAGTGGATGTGGCGCTGTGTGTCCTGATTGCAGTTCAGTGGTTTTTGATTGGGAGTCTTCCGCTGATCCAGGCGAGACGATGGTGGGCTGAGCCTGGAGCGTTCATTACCGTGTGTACGGCAATTGCTTCGGGAGTTGCTCTGTTGCCGGGAATAGACGCCTTGGCGCGTCTGCCTGCTCTGATTGCCTTTGGAGGCTGGGTCTGGTGGCTTGGCCTTCTCCTTTGGATTCCCGTTCACATAGCCTGGCAGTCAACGGTTGGCGGGTTGCGGCGTCTAAATAACTGAAAGTGTGCTTGAATCCCCCATGAATCGAATCATGATGCGAAATCCAATATTTACTCGAGTCGCCGTTTCGGCCCTTGCATTGGCCTGCCTGCCCGTCACGATGCCGGCTCAGCAGGCTTCAAACACCCGGCCTGCCCAACCCGCACCTGACGACAAGCCGGTTGCCACCCTCAAAGTCCAGGCCCGCGAAGTGCTTCTGCCGGTGACCGTGCGCGACAAGAAGGGTGCCTTTGTGACCACCCTGGACAAGGGCGACTTCACGCTCACGGAAGACGGACGTCCGCAGGTCATCAAGAGCTTTTCGCACGAGACCAACCTGCCCTACAAGCTTGGTCTGCTGGTCGATACCAGTCGAAGCGTTTCGGGGGCACTTGAGAACGAACGCAAGGCGGGCGTGATGTTCGTCGATGCGATGCTTCCGGCCGAACCGCGCGCCAAGGACCCGGACGAAGCCTTTCTGATCCACTTTGACCGGCAGGTCGAGCTGCTTGAAGACTTTACGACGTCGCGCGAAAAGCTGCAGCACGAACTCGACGATATGGGCGCTTCGCACCAGACGCGCGACGACTCGCAGGGGCCAGAGACGACCGGCGATGACCGTGAGCGGCCGACGCACGGCCGCGGTGGCACGCAGCTGTACGATGCGATATTCCTCGCCTCGGACGAACTGATGAAGCACAAGGACGGGCGGAAGGCGCTGGTCGTCTTCTCTGACGGCGTTGATCGCGGCAGCAAAGACACCATGAATGACGCCATCGATGCAGCCGATCGGGCGAATGTAGTGATCTACACGATTTACTTCAAGGGCGAGGAAGAGCGGAGTTCGAACTTCGGCTATCCA
>NZ_JBARMD010000561.1:0-3340 GCF_049802275.1 Occallatibacter sp.
ATCGCCGCATACGGACAGGTGCGGCCAAATCTGTTGCTGCATGCAAAAGGATGGCCGGAGGCGAACGATCTGGATGCGCACGTATTCACGGGGCAGACTGCGTATGGGATGAGTGCGGTGGGTACGGGCAAGTCGTCGGAAGGGTCGAAGGCAATTGTGAAAGCGCTGGAGCGCGACGATCCCCGGCCGCTTTGGATCTGCATATGGGGCGGGGCGAATACGCTGGCACAGGCACTCGAGGATCTGACGGCTTCGCATACAGCGCCTGAGAACTCGAAGCTGATCGCACGGTTGCGTGTGTATTCGATCAGCGACCAGGATGATGCGGGGCCAATGATTCGCAAGCAGTATCCGGAGTTGTTCTATATCGTGTCGCCGTCGACTCCGACGAGCGGGGAGTATGCATCGGCGACGTGGACGGGAATCAGCGGGGACCGGTATTACCGCAATGGCGACGGTGCGGATTCTGCGACCGTTACGAATGAGTGGCTTGAGACCAATATCCGCAGCAAGGGATCACTGGGCAAGAAGTATCCGAAGTTCATGTTCATTATGGAGGGCGACACGCCGTCGTTCCTCGGGCTGATCGACAACGGGCTGAACGCGTACCGGCGACCGGACTGGGGTGGCTGGGGTGGGCGATATGTATTCCGGCAGACGTATGGAGAAACGCATCCGATCTGGACGCAGGGCGGAGACGAATTTGCGAGAGTCGACTCGCGAGATACAGTGACCGGCATTGATGGAAAGGAGCACACGTCAGATCAGGCGACGATCTGGCGCTGGCGCGAGGCGTTTCAGAACGACTTTGCAGCGCGCATGACTTGGACTGTGGCGGATTTTGCGCATGCGAATCACAATCCTGTCGTGGTTGTGAATGGGAAAGGCGGATCGGCTCAGCTCGAGATGAATGTGCGGGTGGGCGAGACGATTACGCTCGACGCAGGTCAGAGCAGTGATCCCGACGGGCAGCGGCTGCACTTTCACTGGTTTCACTACGCCGAGGCCGGAATTGCCGACGGGAATCTGGCGGCATTGACGCTGAATGGAGCAGAGAGTCCAACCGTGACCGTGCGCGCTGATGCGGCGTGCCGTCCGCTATGGCTACCGCTGATCCCGTGCAAGGGTGACGGCGTGGCGCACGTGATTTTGGCGGTGACAGACGATGGATCTCCGCGGCTCACCTCGTATCGACGAGTGATTTTGCACGTGCATGGGACCGTTGCAAATAAGTAGGCTTCCCGGGCGGGAGACGCGCTTCACGCCCGAGTGCGGTGCAGCGCGTGTCAGCTCTTTTTAAGCACCAGGGGAATCGACATGCCCTGGGTGAAGCTGCCATCGATAGTATCTTTGGCTGCGTTGATCTGGCCCTCGAAGGTGGCCCCAAAGGCTTTCATCTCGATGGAAATTTTGTTGCCAGTGCGAGTGACTGACGTGGTTGGCGCCCAAGCCGGACTCTGATCGGGACTTTGTACAGTTGCGGTCAGGCCAGTGTCCATGTTCACGATCTTGAATAGGATCCGAAGCGTCCCTTTGGGAGTATCAAGAGCGCCCTGCCACGTGCCGTCGATATCGGATGGCACTGCGGATTTGGGAGCCGGTGCTGCGGTTTGCGGCTGGGCGCGCTTGAAGTTGAGTGTGAGGGGCTGGCCCTGTGACCAGGTGCCACCAATCTCGCTTGAATCCTTGTTTACCGTGCCGGCATAGGTTCCGCTGACCGCGGGAAGGCCGAGGGTAAGCTGGCTCCCTCTCAATTCAATCGAAGACACTGGAATGCCAATCGCGCCCTGATCGAGACTATCAAGCGTGCCGGTGAGGGTGCCATCCTTGGCAGCCGTGATATGGAGCACAAGGCGAAGTTGGGCAGGACCAGCGGTGAGGGTTCCTGCCCAGTCGCCAGCGACAGAGGGCTGCGCCATTGCAGGTGCCGCCGGCGCCGGCTGCGATTGGCTGTGCTTGAACGTGATCTGTATAGGATCCTGGGGCGGATCGATCTGCGTCCAGGTGCCGCTCACCTCGTTTGCTTCTTTGTTGAGAGTGCCAACGAAGGAGCCCTTGAGATTGATGTCCTGCCCGTTGGGACTGATCACGTCGTCTACTTCAATCTTCACTTCGGAACCCTTGACGGTGGTCTTCTTGGCCTTGATGCCGAAGATACTTTGAGTGACGTTGTCCAGTGTCGAAGTAAGGGTTCCGTCAGCAGCGACAGTGACATGCCAGGCGAGTTGGAATGTGATGCCATTCTGGTCGAAGCTGCCCTGCCAGTCGCCTGCCAGGTTGGCCTGGGCAGAACAGAAGGGGGTCGACATCAGGGCTGCGACAGCGAAAATTGAGAGCCTGGTAAGAAAAATGCCTTTCATGAATCTCCTTACCGCGGAGGGAGGGCTCCGCGTTTACACAGGTACAGCGTTAATCGGAAGGGGGACGGCATGCTGAGAATGGTACGCCGGAGCGAGCCTGCAAGTTCAAAAATCGGGGCGGAAAGAAACTGCTTCTGCGTCAGGGCGGTCCGGCTTTTCTGGGCTTCCCTGATCCCGCCAGAGCGCCTACAATTGGCCTGTTATGGGCAAAGAGAAGGCAGAGACATTTCAGGTTGCATGCCCCGATTGCGGGGCGATGATCGTGGTGGATGCGGCTACCGGGCTGCTGGTAAGTCACACTTCGGCGCCGCGCAAGCGGATGTTTGAGGATCTCGAAACCGCGGCCAAGGCAATGCGCGAGCAGGATGAACGCAAGGAGTCGATCTTCCGCCAATCGGTCGACGCGGAGAAGAACAAGGAAGATCTCTTTGACAAGAAGTTTGCCGAGGCACTGCGCAAGGCAAAGGACGCACCGGCGGGCAAGCCGCTGCGCGATTTCGATCTGGATTGAGCCGGGCAGCCTGGCAGCGCAGCGCCCTATGTGAACCCCGGGGAAATGCACGGCGAGAAGGATTTCTCTCGCTGCCGCAATTATTGACGCTGCATCTAATTACAGAAGGGGGGAAGCTCATGGTCGTAGCGACTTTTCCGGGCCGGGAAAACCGGTCCCCGAGGATCACCGAGATGGCAGAGTCCGATTCATTTGATTGGATAAAGGTTGCAGCATGCGGATCGCTCATAACCGGTGGACTTCTGCTCCTGAGCGGACAGAAGCGCGCTGGGCTGGTGATGGCGGCGTCGGGTACGGCGTTGGCCCTGCTGGATCATGAAACAACACTCCGCGACTGGTGGCAAGCCATGCCGGGCTATGTTGAGCGCGCACAGTACATGCTCGAGCATGTGCAGGACGTGGTGGAAAATGTTGCGGAGAAAGGCGAGTCTCTGCGCAGGGTTTTATCGCGGCGCTCGCCGTCGGTCAC
>NZ_JBARMD010000562.1:0-2469 GCF_049802275.1 Occallatibacter sp.
AGACTGGACCGGTCACTGAATTCTACAGCATCCAAGTGCGCCTACTGATTAGGTTTCTGCGTCAAGCTCTTCTTCCCCTTCGCTCCAGCGCTGCAAATGCTTTCTGTAAGAGGCGTATTTATCGAGGAGGGACGTGTGAAATACGCACAACACGCCTTCATGAACCCTAATTGCCTCGGGCACTTCAGATTCGGTCTCCGCAGCTGCCCAATACAGTGCGTCGACGTTCTGCAGGATCGTCAGCACTCCGTCGTTCGGAATGATTTCCTGAAGATCTCGGGGCAAATGAGTGGGCGCTAGGTGAGATTCGCCAAAAAGTGCAAAAATTGCCGCACTTGGGTGCAGTTCTCTGATCTCCGCAAATCGGTTCGCGGCGTGCCGGTCGCGTCCCCGGATCTTCCGCATATCGCCACGCGGCGCGCAATCCAAAGCGTAGATTCCATCCGCACAATCTCGCGCCGTCACCAGCAGTTCGTGGAATGGATCCCATTCATATCCCCATTCTTCGTCGAACTCGATACGGCGGCGCAGTTCAGGACCACTGATCTCCCGACGCCACCAGCGGTCCAGAATCCCTTGATCGCGCGAAAAGATACTCTCCACGCCGAGGACTACCGGCCGGTCCCCCTTGTGAGCGCGATGCTCCAGGAGTTCAGAGGCGAAGCGTTGAGAGGCTGGCAGCGCGTGATAGTCTCCGACCAGAATGATGTCAGCTCCCGTAATAGCCTGGTGAACGTCGCTTTGGGTCAATATGGCTTCGTAGGACCGAAAGGCTCGGTGAAATTCCCGTAAATACTTGCTGCGGCTATTCGGATCCTGCACGCGGATGTCCCTCTGGATTTTCGCCAGAGCCTGTATCTGCTGCACCTGTTGTCGAATTCGTAAGCTGCTGCTAGCCATTGAGGTTCTACTTGCCAACGCCTGCCCATCGCTTGACGGGTTGGCTATACGCTCCCTATGCTCGACTTCGAGGAAATTCGTTTGAACGCCCTATCCCTTAATCTGACCGTGGCCACGACCGGCGCCAGCGGATCTTTATTTTTAAAACATCTATTGGATGCAATTGACCTCGACGAACGTGTTTTGTACATCAATTTCGTTGCGTCAGACAGCGCTCTCCGCGTCATGGCTGAAGAGCTTGGGCTTTCGGGGAGATCCAATCTTTTGGAGCAGCTTTTCAAAAGCATCGGCCGGAAGCCTTCACCCAAGTTTCGGCAGCAGGCAAACGCCGATATTGGGGCCAATATTGCCAGCGGTTCGTATCCAGTGAATGCCATGGTGATCATTCCATGCAGCGTGGGAACGCTTTCCCGCATCGCCAGCGGGAATGCCGAACATCTCATTGAGCGTGCTGCAGATGTCTGCCTCAAGGAAAAGCGCCCGCTGGTGCTTTGCATTCGAGAAGCTCCCCTGAACAAGATTCACATCCGCAACATGTACCGTGCTGCCGATGCCGGAGCTACCATCTTTCCCCTAATTCCGGCGTTCTACTACCGCCCCGCTACCCTCGACGAGATGGCCCGCGAATTTGCTTACCGCGTTTTGGCCCATATCGGCTTGCCGCAGCTCAATGCCTTTCAATGGCAAGGCTAGTTGTCCGCAGACGAAGGCCATTCCGGGGGGAACCTTAAGTCTAAGGCTGGACGGACGGCTCAGACAGATATCGAGGGAACATGTCCCCGCGGTTCAGTGAGCCAGATTTGCCGCGACG
This sequence comes from Occallatibacter sp., assembly GCF_049802275.1. NCBI lineage: Bacteria > Pseudomonadati > Acidobacteriota > Terriglobia > Terriglobales > Acidobacteriaceae > Occallatibacter > Occallatibacter sp. The sequence goes on from NZ_JBARMD010000562.1 coordinate 1,712, forward strand.
CGATATTCGGCTTTCGAGTAGAATTCGGCAATTCTCTTCCAAGGAGTGGCCGTGTCCCGTATCAGAGAAAGTCTCATACCGAATCGTCGAATGGTGGTGCGGATTTTTTGGCGCGCGTCCGTTACCGCCGTGGCATTCCTTTCCCTAGTAATTGCAATGGAGGCATTTGACGATCGCAATCCTTTCGCAGGTGATCCCAACGCAGCCAAAGCAGGGGAGTATGAATTCCGCATCAACTGTGCCCTGTGCCACGGACTAGGAGCGCGTGGCGGAGGCCGGGGACCGGACCTTACCCGCTTACAGAAAAAACATGCGCACTCGGATGCTGAGATGTTCCAGGTCATCAGCAATGGTATTACGGGCACCGCCATGCCAGCGAACGGAACCAACGGTCAGGGCGTCGGGATGACCGATGAGGAAATCTGGCAAATCATCACTTACATTCGAAGCGTAGAAGTAAAAATTTCGGGGGGCCAGGGCGACGCCGCACACGGTAAAGTTCTGTTCTATGGGGATGCCAACTGTTCGCTATGTCATAGGGTCGAGGGCCGGGGCGGTCGACTGGGGCCTGACTTGAGTGCGGTCGGTGGTTCGCGCACCAGGGCTGCCATTATCGATTCGGTACGTAATCCCAGCCGCCGGCTGGCGTGGGGGCTGACTGAGGCGACCAAAGAATTTCCCCAGGAATACGAAACGGCTATTGCGGTCACCGCTGACGGAGTGCAAATCGAAGGAGTGATACTCAACGAGGACAGCTT
>NZ_JBARMD010000563.1:0-12249 GCF_049802275.1 Occallatibacter sp.
CGCTTTATGAACGCGCAGACGCTCGTGGCGGCCGTGAAAAACGGCACAGTGAAAGAAGCGACGATCGACGACAAGGTGCTGCGGATATTCCGGGTAGCATTGCGCTATGACTGGCTCGATCGCCCGCAATTCGATCCCGCGGTTTCAACCTACTCGGTAGCCGACCGGCCGACAGCGTTGAAAGGCGCGCTCGAGAGCATTACGCTGCTGAAGAACGAAGGGCACACGCTGCCCCTTGACGCGACGAAGGTGAAGACGATCGCCATCATTGGACCGGATGCATGGCCCGCAGTGACAGGCGGCGGCGGATCCTCAGAGGCAGCGGCGTTCGAGCCGGTCAGCATTGTGACTGGAATCGGCAAACTGGTTGGGCCAGATACGCACATTCTCTACACGCGCGGGCTGCCTGAGATGAATGACATCTTCGGGCAGACGCACTGGGAGTCCGACCTGAAAGCCGCGACTTACCCGAGCAAGAACTTCACCGGCTCTCCCGAAACCGCGACACAGCGAAACATCAACAACTACAAGCAGGAGTGGTGGGGCCCGGAAGACAAGACACCGCGCAGCATTCGCTACTCCGGCTCCTTCAAAGCCCCGAAGGCCGGCAAGTACCTGGTACTCTCCGCCGCTTCGGGCAGCGATCACTACATGGTCAGCGTCGATGCCAAACAGATTATCGAGCAGGAGCAAGTTGAAGGACAGCACCCCGAGTCTGCATCGATCGATTTGAGCGCCGGACAGACCATCAAAGTTGTTGGCGATTATCTTCCGGGCTTCGTCGGCAATCGCTTCGGCCTCGGCATTGTGAATGAAGCGGACATGATCTCAGCCGAAGTTAAGCAATACGCGTCAGTCGCCGATGTCGTTGTCGTCGCCGTGGGCTTCAATCCTTCGACCGAGAGCGAAGGATTCGATCGCAGTTTCACGCTGCCTTGGGGGCAGGACGCGCTGATCGAGGCAACGGTGGCGGCGAATCCGCACACCGTGGTGACCTTCATCGGCGGCGGTGGTTTCGACACGCAACGTTGGCTCGACAAGGTGCCTGCCCTGGTGCATGCGTGGTATCCCGGCCAGGAGGGCGGAACTGCCATTGCCGAAGTTCTCTTCGGCAAACACAACCCCGAAGGCAAATTGCCGGTGAGCTTCGACCGCAGTTGGCAGGACGATCCGTCGTACGCCTACTACTATCCGATCAAGGGCGCAGACACAAAGCTGCACGTGGTCGAAAACAATCGCCCGCCGGTGGACTACGTCATCCCGCACGTGAAGTACGAAGACAAGCTGATGGTGGGCTATCGCTACTGGACCACCACGGGAAAGCATCCGCTGTTCCCATTTGGATTCGGCCTCAGCTACACGACCTTCAGCTTCTCAAACCTGAACGCGCCCGCGACGGCGACCTCGGGTTCAACTGTGCCGGTGAGTCTCGACGTGACCAACACAGGGTCAACGCAGGGTGCGGAAGTAGCCGAGCTTTACGTTTCCGATCCGTCAGCAAAGGCCAAGCGGCCCGAACGCGAGTTGAAGGGCTTCGAGAAAGTAAGCCTCGCTCCCGGCGAAACGAAGCATGTAACGGTATCGCTCGATGCGCGCGCCTTCAGCTACTGGGATGAGGCGAAGCACAACTGGACCATCGACCCTGGCAAATTCGTAATCCTCGTCGGCGACTCCAGCGAGAACACGCCGCTGCACGCCGATCTGACCATCAACTAGACACACCACTGAAACTCAATAGGAAAGGGCCTGCCGTTGATTTGCGGCAGGCCCTTCTGCTTTGTGTGGATCGATTTTAGTGCTGATCCTGATCATCTCCGTCGACGGGCTGATTGAGCCACGGAGTGAACAGGATATTGGGGCCGGTAGTTGTCGAGCATCCCCATCCGCCTGGTCCCTTGGCGCAGCCCCAGTAGTTTTCACTGGCATCACTGCCGCCTTTGCAGCTTGGGTCGTCGAGGGTGCAGACGTTGGCAACACCGACTTTCCCCCCACGCAGATCGTTCAAATGAATGTTGACCCATGCCGGGGTGTTGACCGCAACATCGATGTCTTCGTCGGTGATGACATTATGCGAGATGATAGTTCCGTTTACGGGGGTTCCGCCGCCGCCACTGTTGATGTTGATGCCGACGCGCCCGCCAGTTGCGGTGTCATCCACATCAGCGAGATTCTTGGCGATGTAGTTGCTGATGATTACGTTGCCACCCATGTTGTCCGCTGGGAGATGGAAATTCGGACCCACATGCGTATGCAACGCAACACCGCCAATGCCGTTGCCTATAAGCCTGTTGTGGCTGATCACATTTCCTGAGGCCCGGCCGGAACCAATCCCATCAGAGAAGAGTCCTACGCCGGCGCCTCCCACTTCGACGCCATTGTTTTCGACATCATTGGCATCGACTGTTATGTGATAGACACCGTGATGTGCCGATCCGATTGCTCCCACGGGTGGATGTGACGCAAGCACGATGCCGCACTCGCCTGGATTGTCGTTCACGCTGTTCTGGATAATCAGGATGTCGTGACTCGGCGCAGACTCGTCGCTCACCAGGATGCCATCATCATTTTTGGTGATTGTATTTCCAGAAATGGTCGAATTCCAGACGCCGATGAGGTGCAATCCTCCGCCGCAATCGCCGGTCTCATCCGTCTCGAACGCTGGCTGTCCCGGACATGCCCCAGGATTGCCGGTAAACATGGAGGGTGCCTTGGTGTTGTTGGTGATCTTGCTATCGCGAATCGTAACGTCGGATGCGCTGACAACCAGAATGCCTTCCCAGTTCGCATTCTTTACTGTGAATCCGGCGATGTTGACGTGATCCAGACCTGCGTTGTCGAATCCGTCAACAAAGATGCCGTTCCCACGACCAGTGGCGTCGATGATAGAAGCGCCCGCACCCGCACCGATCAGCGAGAGCGGCTTGCCTATTACGACATCTTCTTTATAGGTGCCGGGGCCAACGTTGATCACATCCCATGCCGAAGCATGAGCAACAGCGGTTGCGATTGTTGAGTAACATCCGTGCGAACCTGCAGGATTCACACACAGAGTTGCGGCTGCGGCTTTCTGATGCGAACCTGCAATCAGAACGATGCAACAGAGAAACAGCACTTTGCGAAGAGTTGTTGGGGACATGTGACCTCCTGGGGAGTTCAGTGGGAACCCAATTTTCGGCGCTCGTTTTAGAGACCGTCAAGCAAAAACTCCGCCAATTCACACAAATCGCGAAGTGATCGCAACCGCCGCGGAGAGCGTGGCAAGAAATTGTCCAGGGACACAACGCCGTCGCATTCCGCCCTTCGCAAAATGAGTCGTCAGGTCGGTCTATTTTTCTGTCGGAGTGGGCGGTACAGGCAAGCCGACTTCGCTCGCAGGCGGCAGAGTGTGAGTGTCCCACCAGTGCTGAACAACGTTCTGCCAAGCGTTGCCTCGGCCCACCCACATCTGCGTTGCGCGATCGTAGCGGGCCATGTTGTTGGCCAGCCAGTATGTGCGGTTGTCACGCAGCCATGCATCATGAAAGAGCTGACCGATCTGCGAGTATCCATCGCGAATGTCTTCAATGCGCCCATTATTCGATCCAATCGAGTAAAGCGCATCTGAAACTTCACTCCAGTGACTCTGATCGCCGGCAAGCGATTGCGCTCTCGCATAAAGAACTGCGCAATCCTGCGCCGCCTGAAACTTGTACCCAATAAAGTCGATGCGCCGCGCCCCGAGTTCAATTGCATCGAGCGCTTCAGGGTTATCGAGCTTTGCAGCAGCGCGCGCCTGCGCGAGAAGCGTGATAGCGCTTTCGGCGTGCAGACGAAGTTCCGACGCGACTGGCAGGAGCTTCCTTGCGACCTGCTGGCCTTCAGGCGAAAACGGATCGACCCAGAAGTAAGAATCCTGCGCGTCGTCGAGCCCTGCTTTCTTCAATGTTGCGTGAGCGGCCATCAGTTCCTGCTGCGCCTGGCTTATCTTGCCTGTTGGATCGTTGTGAAATGCGTGGCCATAAGCGGCAATAAAGGTGCTTTCAGAACTCTCACCCGGCTGCCACGCCGCCGCCGCACCGAAGAGAATGCCGAACCAGTTCTCGTCGAATATGCCTTCGCCATCGTCGTTCCACACCGTGTTGAGCATCCCGATTGCACCAAGCTTCTGGCCATCACGCACGAATCCGCGGATGTTCCCGAGCGCTTCGTTGTTGTTGGGGTAGACGCGATTCCAGTTATTCACGCCCGTCGCCACCCATGTTTCCAGCCCCGACTTGATAAATGGCTCAAGATTCTGGGTAAAGTCGGGCTTCGCGTCGTAGTGCCATGAAACCGCAATCATGTCCTTCGGCAGAGTGCCGACCAGCTCCGGCGAGTTTTCGGCAATGTCTCCCCAGAACAGCAGCCGTTTGTGATTCGGCTCCAGTTCCTTGTGTATCTGCGAAAGAAAGTTGAGATAAACCGCGCCCAATCCCTTCTGTGCAACCTCGTCGCGTGTGCGCCCCAGACCTAGCTGGTCAGTCTCATCCGCTCCAATGTGCGCATACGGGCCGGGGAAGACTTTCGCCAGTTCGCCAAACCACTCTCCGATCTGCGGCAGGCTTCCCGGATCGCCCGGTGCCAGCACGGCACCTCGCGGCGTCTCTCCCAGCTTCGAGTACTGCTCGAACTTCAGCACATGATGCAGATGCCCGAACGCTTCCTGCTCCGGAATGATCGTGATGTGATACTCCGCCGCGTATGCCACAAGTTCTCGAGCTTCATCGGGAGTGAAAGCGCCACCGGGAAACGCGGCAACTGGCGTGCTCGCATATGCAAATGTGTATTCGAAATACGGCGATAAGATGTTGTACTTGTACGCAGCAAGCGTTCGGATCTCGCGCTTCAGGAACTCCGCATTTGGCAGCGGTCCACGCGACCAGTCATCACTCAAGCCACGATGTGCCATCGCCGGCCAGTCGCGAAGCGTCGGAACCAGCAACTCAGCCTCTTCACCCGATCCGCGAACAAGCTGCTTCACAGTCTGCGCACCATAGAAGATGCCTGCATCAGTCTGTGCTGTTACGGAGAGACCACGCGCTGCAGTCGGCGCAATCCTGTACTCCTCGAGGCTCTCTTTACCGTGCTCCGGGATAACTCGCAGCAACCTGATCGTCACGGCGTTCGCTTTCCCAACAGTGATGCCCCGCGCCTTGAGCGACTCCTCAAGATCGTTCGCGGCAAATTCGTCCTCAGCGTTTTTGCCTGAGACAATCCGCAATCCGATCGAACCAATCGGGATGGCCTTAACCGCAGTGCACTCTCGCACCGCCGGCACCAGCTTCAAATCCGCGCACGTTGGCACACTCTCCGCCGAAGCCCCCACTACCATAAACGCAAAAACACATAAAGCCGCGATCGTCCCAAAACGCATCAGAGCCCCCAAATAAAAACGTTTGAATTCCAGCAAGACTATATCCTGCCTCTCGCTCCTACAACTGCAATGGGTCGGCTGGACTCGTTCCCAACGATGCACGTCTGAAATCCTACCGCTACATCGGAGGGAGCAGGGGCCCGAGGCCCCTGAAACGTCGACATTCAATTGAACGCGGCCTTCAGGCCCGGGGCTTTCCCCAATCCAATAACCGCCGATCGCACCAGAGATGCGCCAAGACTAAATCCGAATAAATATTCTCTTCTTAAACATCCACCACAAAATCACCCAATACGCCATCATCGTCAACATACCAAGAAACAACGGCTCCAATCCAGCCCCAAGCATATTCAGGAACCGCATCCCCAGATGAATCTTGAAGCTGTTCAGGATGAACTCCTCCCAAAGATGCGCAATCAAATACGCCGCGATCGAATTCGTGCCGACGACCATCAGCGGAAACGCAATCTTCCTGTATCCCCGCACATCGATCACCCACGAGAAGGCCGCCAGAAATGCGAAGCACACTCCCCCGCTCCACAGCGTCCACGCCGGAGTCCAGATGCGCTTCACAATCGGACAGATCCCTGTGAAGTGCAGCAGCAGCCCCGCCGCCATCAGCGCCACCGCTGCAATCGCAAACTTCCGCAGCGGAATCTTCGGCGCATTCTCGTGGAGCCACCGTCCCGCAATCAGCCCCAGCAGCATCGTCCCCAGCGTCGGAATAAAACTCAGCGTCAGATATCCGCCCACGTTGAACGCAAACCGGCTCGTCCGCGGAAACAGATTCAAAAACCACACATCGAACGCGTTGCCAAAATTGCTGTGCTTGTTCCAGTGCGCCGCAAAGCCGTGGTATTGGTACTTCTGCACAAACTCCTGCGAAACGCCAACCGCCGCCCAGTCGTAGTTCGCCCCCGGTGCAGGATACAGAGCCCACGCCAGCCAGTACCCAAACAGAATTACCCCCAGCCAGATCCACTGCCAGCGCGGTTTCAGAAACGCAATCAGAAACGCAAACGTGTACCCCAGCCCAATCTGGCTCAATGTGTCTTCAAACGTGTAATAGGTAATCGGGCTGTCCGTCGACCGCAGAAAAATACCCAGCGCAACCAGCAGCACGCTCCGCCACATCGTGTGGAACAGCATGTACGCGAAGCTCTCGCCCTTCCGCTGCCGGCTCTTGATCGAATAAGGCAATGCCGCGCCCGCCAGAAACGTAAACCCCGGCTGAATCGTGTCGTGCAGGCTCATCCCCGCCCACTCAACATGCGTCTGGTTATAAGCAAGAATCCGCCAGAACGAGCTACCCGGAAATGCGCGCGCAATATCCGCGAAGCGCATCACCTCGCCCATCATCAGCACCATCACCAGCCCGCGAAAAGCATCGACCGCAACATTGCGCGGAGGCGGCGCAGAACTCTTCTCCGGCGCCGAAAGCGCATCGACGGAAGGGTTAGATGCCTGGCTCGTGACCACTGCTGATGTGCTCCGTGTAGAAAGTCGCCAACCGCAACCAGTTCGGCTGCCCAACATCCTACAGGAACACTTCGACGCTTACCGTAGAGTTTTCAGCGCCGGATAAAGCTTCCGCCACTCCGCGTACCCGGCCTTGTACGCAGCGAGATCAGCCGCATCCGGCTCGATGCGTTGAGCCACCTCAATCGCCTGCCCGCACGCCGCATCGAGACTCGCCCAGTGCCCTGTGCCCACGCCCGCCATCAGCGCGCATCCAAACGCTCCGCCCTCTTCCGCCGTGAGCACCTCGACCGCCTGCCCGTAGACGCCCGCCTGAATCTTGCGCCATAGCGGACCGCGAGCACCACCGCCCCCCAGCCGAACCGCACTCAGCGGAATTCCCAACTCAGAAAACAGCGTAAACGAATCGTTCAGCGAATAAGCCACACCTTCCAGCACAGCGCGCGTGAAGTGCGCCGATGTATGGATCGTCGAGATGCCGGCAAATGCCGCACGAACCTGCGGATCGAGATGCGGCGTACGCTCTCCCATCAGATACGGAGCCCACATTAGGCCTTCGCTTCCAGCCGGAACCTTCTCCGCCGCCGCCGTCATGCCGTCATAGTTCTGTCCAGCAAAGAATGTCTGTTTCAGCCAGTTCAAGCTCAACCCCGCCGACTGCGTTACCCCCATCACGTGCCACACACCCGGCACAGCGTGGCAGAACGTGTGCATGCGTCCCTTGGGATCCTTCGTCGGCTGTGCAGTCGCCGCAAACACCACGCCCGAAGTGCCGATCGTCGCCGATACCGAGCCCGGTTGCAGAATGCCCATGCCGACTGCACCCGCGCCCTGGTCCCCCGCGCCAGCCACCACTGGAGTTCCAGCCTTCAGCCCCGTCACTCCCGCCGCCGTCTCGCTGATCCGCGCACAAACCTCAGGCGACTCATACACCTTCGGCAGCCAGCTTTCAGGAATCCCCGCCGCCTCCGCCACTTCCTTCGACCAGCGCCGGTGCGTCACATCCAGCAGCAGGGTTCCGCTCGCTTCCTGCACGTCAATCGCGAACTCGCCCGTCAGCCGATAGCGCACGTAATCCTTCGGGCACATGATGTGGCGAATCTTCGCGAAGATCTCCGGCTCATGCGTCTTCACCCACAGCAGTTTGGTCAGAGTGAAATTCGGCAGCGCCGGATTACACGTAAGTTCAATCAGCTTCTCGTAACCGATCTTCTCGTGCAGCCAGTCACACTCGGGCTGCGTGCGCGTGTCACACCAGATCAGCGCCGGTCGCAGCACCGTGCCTTTCTCATCCAGCATCACCGCGCCATGCATCTGCCCAGTCAGTCCGATTCCAGCAATAGGCTGACGCGGCTCGGGAGCGGAAGCCAGGGCAGACCTAATTGCTTCCTGTGCCGCACGCCACCAGTCCTCGGGGTCCTGCTCGGCCCATCCGGGATGCGGCGTACGAAAGGGAGCGTGCTCGCTCGAAGCTCCACTGATCAGCTTGCCGTTCGCGTCGACAACCACGGCCCGCGTACCGCCCGTACCCACATCCATTCCCAGGAACCACATCGCCTTGCACTCCTCGCGTAAATCGGTTTTCTCTGCGCACGCAGCATACCAGCTTTGGTCAGCGCCGGAAAGCTCTCTGGCCAGACAAGAACAGCCATAACCGATGGAGAGGTGGTCTTGGCCACGATGGGTTGCTGCCATCGAAGGGGCTCTGGCCTGTAGTGCTGTCATCTTGAGCGAAGCGCAGCGCAGTCGAAGGATCTGCCCTGAAAATTCTCATACCTCGATCAAAACTGGGTGGGCCCCATCCAAGCGCAGCTTGGGTGGAAAGCACAATGATCGGCTCCTCTATTTTCACGGTCGCTGGGTGGCGAAAAGCGCCATGCATGACTGCGGTTGCCTTTCTCAGTGCCACCCCGAACATTCGCGTGGGAAGAACCTTACTTGGGAATTGTCCACAACCCGCTCGCAACTCCGGTGACGCTGCCCGTCAATCAGAGAATTTGACCGTCCCGCATGTGAATAGAGCGTCGGGCGAAAGAGGCAGCCACTTGATCGTGGGTAATCATGAGGATGGTCTGGCCGAATTGTTGATTGAGATCGGCCAGGAGCTTCAGCACCGCTGTCGAATTTTGGCTGTCAAGGTTTCCCGTCGGCTCGTCCGCTAGAAGAATCGCGGGCCGGTTTACGAGTGCTCGCGCAATTGCAACGCGCTGCTGCTGACCACCCGATAGAGCACGCGGCTTGTGCTTCATCCGATCAGCAATACCAAGGATATTCAAGATTTCCTGGAACTCCGATGAGAACTGCATTCTCCCGTTCGCTATGAATTGGACGATCCGGATGTTGTCTTCTGCGTTCAGAGTTGGCAGCAGATTATATTTCTGAAAAACAAAGCCTACCGTGTCTTTTCGGAGTTTTGCGCGGTCTGCGTTTGAAAGATCTTTGAGGTCCTTCCCATCGATTCGGACGATGCCGGAGGTGGGCGGCGTCAGTGCCCCAAGAATATTGAATAGCGTCGATTTTCCAGACCCAGATGCCCCAACCACGGAGACGAACTCACCTTTAGACACTTCGAGATTTGCACCCTGTAAGGCGTGCACATCAACATCACCTGCGCGATATGTCTTATACAGATTTAGAACTTGAATCATTGGCGTCTCATTCATACGAGAGCGCCTCTGTAGCATCTTGCCGCACTGCTTTAATGCCGGGAACTATAACGCCAAGCAAAGCGCCAAGAATGGCGATGCCGCCCGCAATCGGCCACCATGTGTAGACTGTCTCCTGGGTCAAGCTGGCCGGTACGGCATGCTGCATCAGCCATTGGGTCACGTAGGTGAGCAAGATCCCAGCAAACGTTCCCAGAATCGAGAGCAGTAGTGTCTCCCTGAAAAGCAGATTGAGGATGAAGCCGGACGAAGCTCCAACAGCTTTCAAAATGCCGATCTCCCGTGTCCGCTCGAGCACTGCGGTATACATTGCCATGAACACAACGATGAAACCGACGATCACTGCTACACCTATTACGACGCCGATAAAGTTCCTTAGCAGCCCGACGCTGTTGATCGACAGGAGAGATGTGAACTCTTCGACCGTATAGATGGGGTAAGCTGGCATCTTTGCCCGCAATCCGCTTAGTACTTCCTGAATGTGATCGGGGCTGTCGACCTTGACGTAAATCTGACTCAGATGATGTTCATTTCCCATCAACCGTTGAAGGACGCCAATACGCACACAAATGCGGGCCAGTTTGCCCGATTCAAAGATGCCTGCGACTCGCCATTCTTGATTAATCAACTGGACCTTGTCGCCTACGTGCAGCCGTTTCTCCTTGGCGTAGTATTCGTCGATAAGCATGTCCTGGTCGCTCGCGAAAGGACCTCCTTCTATAAAGTGGAATCCGCCGCTCATCTTCGAGAATTGATCGAGATCAAGTCCTGTAATCGAATCGAAGCCTGACAAAGGCTGAATCGCGGTCCCGGTCGCCAGTGCGACGCGTGGCTGACTGGCAACGAAATCCACGAGCTTATCTGACATCGGCGCGGTGCTCAATCCAAGGATCGACGATCCTGGAGGACGAATCATGATGTCGGCTCCCACACCACGGGCGCGTCGAGCTGTCCCGTCCAGCGTGCCATAACTGACGCCTACGAGAGTCAAGATCATCGAAACTTCAACCGCGATTGCGAGCACGCTCAATACTGTGCGCACGGGTCTATGGGCGAGATTTGAGAGGACAAGTTTATTGATCAAGGAGTGCTTCGGACGAGCTGAATTTATCTGGCTGAAACCTCCAAGAGTTTATCTCAATCCGTCGCTTTGCGTTGCGCGGTGTGTTGAGTCTGACAATGGCCCAGCCATTTCGACTGGGTGCTATCGTAAACTGGACCGCGAAATTCGAAATTCCTATGCCATCGCTATCTGCTTCACAAGCAGTCTGGCCCGCCATGCTGCGCACGTTCCGCTACGGTTTCCGCCCATTCAGTTGTCGGACATTCCTGAAGCTGGCTGCAATAGCCGTAATTAGCGAAGGAGTCATGGTCAACGCCAGGTTTTGGATTCCGGATCTGTTCTCGTTCAACATCTCTAAATTTGACTTCACCACCCTGCTGCCTCCGGAGACAATCTTCTTCACAATTCTGGAAGCCGGGCTGATAATTTTGCTCTCCTTTATTGTTTTCTACGTCTTTGTTCATCTTCGCTTTGTATTTTTCCACTGCGTTGCCCATGAGACTAAGCGAGTTGGTCCCGTCTGGGAGCTCTATCGGGTTCCGGCCATGCGGTTCTTTCGGGCGACCTTGCTGTTCTGGCTAACCGTGGCCGGATTGACCACTCTTGTGCTGGGGGGATTCATCTCAGTCGCCATAACCGTCTTCAAACTGCGGACGCCCGAAGGGAAATTCGATCCGGGAGTCTTTCTCATGACGTTCCTACCATGCATGGGATTTACTTTTCTTGTTTGTCTCGGAGCCGCTATCGCCCACATTGTGATGGTTGATTTCATTCTTCCGCAAATGGCGCTCGAGGAACTCACTTTTAGAGAGGCGTGGAATTCTGTAAAGGTCCGAATTCGCAAAAATGGCGAGACCTTCTTCTCGTATTTTATACTGCGCCTGGGGCTTCCACTTATTATCGGGATCATTTTTGCACTAGCTGCTTGGCTTTTAGGCCGGATGGTTTTTGGATCTCTCGAGATGTTCGCTGTAGCGTTCAACTCAATCCTGGAAGACGCGACAGGAGCACTAGCATTTTGTCGCATTGCAATTGATGTTTTGGTCGAATTGCTGGCCATCGGTTTTGGCCTGCTAATATCACTTGGCCTCGGTGGCCCGTTGGCAACATGGATTCGCAATTACGCCATCTTGTTTTATGCAGGCCATTATCGAGTGCTTGCGGATGCTCTTAACCAATCGCCTTGCGGTCGATGATTGTGGCCAGTTGATGGAATGGCGTGCACTGCGGGTTCAGAATTAGGGAACTGAGGAAACGATCAATCCGGTGTATAAGCATCTATTCGGAAGTAAGCATTTTTTGTAGTTGGAAAGCCCGGAAGAATAACCGCAGATGTTTCGACTCCGATTCGCTTCGCTCAACATGACAAGCGCTTTGCCATTGTTGGTGAATAGCCGCTTATGCGGACGTCACAACTCAGGATTTACAGCAGTACCGTTCTCGTTTCCGTCACCATTTTGCCCATTCCCCACCCAACTCATCCTCATGTAAACTCGTCTCACTCGCAACCGTCCCCGCTTCCCTGCCGCCGGCAAGTCTCCCCATTCAATGCTGGCCGGTTTCCTCCCAAGGGCGAATCGAGATTCTCCGAACGAAAGAGACACCATGACTGCATCCGCACCCTCACCCGATCACATTCTGCAAACCGG
>NZ_JBARMD010000564.1:0-13198 GCF_049802275.1 Occallatibacter sp.
CGACAAGGGCCGGTTCGACCTCCGCTGCGCTGCGCTGAGCTTCACTGACTGCGGAGCTTTTGGCGAGGCCGGCGAAATCGCGGACGTGCGGAGCGATCCACCAGGGGACTTCGAGGTCGCCCGGAACATCGACCATGCGGAAGCGTGTGTAAGCGTTGATGAGCACCATAGGGACACCTTTCGGAGGGAACGGGGGATTTCACGGGTGAGGTCACGGGTGAGGTCACGCGTGAGGGGGATGTTCTCTCCGCCTTTACTAATGGTGAATGGGGTGTTCGGGTCGTTACAGATATTGGGAAGAAACCCATGACTCAGAGGCGAATCATCGCCGCAACGGCGAGAACCTGTCGTCGGAGGCTCCGGACTTGGGACACTCCCGCAAAGAACGAAAGCAGATCCTTCGCGCCGCTTACCCCACCTTGTGGGGCCCCAAGCTTGCGGCGCTCAGGATGACACGGGAGTTTTTTGCTTGTCCGTGAGTGCATGCCGCGCTCAGGATTACTCAGCGTTTGCGGGATGCGCGGAGAGGGCTTGCGGCGCTCAGGATGGCACGGCGTTTTTCATAACCGTAATCGCGGAAAATTTATCCATGCTTCAAAGGCGAGACATGGGGTACCGACGTTTGTTGGTTATGCGGCACTGCCGGTGGGGGTGGAGACCAGCTGGGGGCTTGCGTCTAATGGCTCGGGTACGGCGGGATGCGGTTCGGTGAGGGCCTGGGCTTCGGAGACGGCGTCGGCTAACGATGTGGAGATGTGGAGGTCTTCCGTGCGGCTGATCATTTGCGCGGCGCGGGATGGATCTTCGTTGTAGTGCCAGATTCCCATGATGATTTTGAGATTCGGATGTGCCGTGCGAAGGCTGCGGAAGATGCGGTGCCCACGGGCCATGGCGACGGGCGGCATTCCGGAGAGGAAGACGATCTCGGGCTTCTGCGCTGTGACGGTGGAGACGGTTTCGTCGATGCGCTGAATGGGGATGCAAGTTGCGTGGAACCCGGCGTGGTCGAGGACCTGGGTGAGCATGGTGCCGATGAGTTCGTCGAAGCCGTCGCGGACGGGGATGATGACGATGGCAGCGGAGTTGGCGGAGTCAGGAACGACAGCGGGACCAGGAGAATTGGCAGAGCTAACAGGGTCAGGGGAGTTAGCGGGGTTAGCACCGCTTGAGGAGTCCGATGCGGACAGGGCCAACACATTTCTTTCCTCTAAAGCGCGGAAGCCTAATTCGTCGACCATTTCGGAGGTGCTGGAACGAATGAAGCGGAGGGTGGATTCTTCGAGGTTGCCTTTTTGGCGTTCCACTTCGACGAGGGTTAGGGCGGGGATGAGGATGGAGTCGTAAACGGAGGCAAGGGACTGGTTTTTGAGGGAGGACACGAGGATGTCAGCGGCTTCGCGTTCATCGTGGGCGAGCATGCGCTGGTAGAAGGCGGTGTAGCGCGGGATAACGGGCTGATCGCCTAGAAGCACGGCGAGGAATTCGAGCGAAGGGATGTGGCTGCCCATGACAACGAGGCAGACGGTGAGGGGGACGGAGAGGAGAAGGCCGACGGGTCCCCAGATGAGTGTCCAGAAAGCGGCGGCGATGAGGACCGCGAGCGAGGAGAGGCCGGTGTGACGGCCATAGACGTGGGGCTCGACGTAATTGGCGGTAACGATTTCGAGGACGAGAAAGATGCCGAAAATGAGGGCGGCGTGGCTCCAGCCGTGGAAGACAGCGAGGGAAAGCAGGGTGGGTGTGAGCGCGGCTACGGGTGCTCCGATGTAAGGGACGAAGCGGCAAATGGAGGCGAGGGCAGCGAAGAGCATGAAGTGCGGCAGTCCGATGAGGTAGAGCGCGACGCCGATGATGGTTCCAAAGACGATGTTGACGGTGATCTGCAGGAGGAAGTAGCGGGAGATGCGGCGGCTGGCATCGCTCATGGCCTGGGTCAGGAGGGAAAGGTTGCGGTCGCCAGAGAGGCGGATGACGCGGTTGCGGAGGTCTTCGCGCTGGAGGAGGACGAAGAAGGTGAAGACGACGGCCAGCAGCGCAGTAGTGAGGGGCTCGACGATGCCGCCGAGCTGATCGAGGCGTCCGGTGGGGCGGCCGACTTCGCGGACCTGGACGGGATGATCGGGGCTAGTGCCGATGGGTTTGCTGTCGGACAAGCCGTGGGTGGGAAGGGTGGTGGAATTGGCGACGCCAAGTTCGTCGCTGATGTTTTCAATCTCGCGTTCGGCGCGGCTGTAGGCGGAGTTGCTGGGGCTGTGGAGGGCCTGCATTTTTGCCGCGATGTTGTCGCGGTAGGTGGGTAGGTCGTTGGCGATGGCGACGAGCTGGGTAAAGATGCTCCAGGTAGCTACGCAGAGGAGTCCTGCGAAGACGAGGATGACAGAGATCGCGGCAATGGGACGCGGGAGGCGAAGGCGTTCAAGGAACGCGACGACGGGGGCAAGCAGGAAGGCGAACAGGATGGCGAATCCCAGGGGGAGCAGAAGGACTTTGGCGAGATAAAGAACGGCGATAGCAAGTACAGCGATGACGGCGAACCAGAGTTGCGACAGCATGCGTGCGGTTGCTGAAGGGTTCATTCTCTCTCCCAGGTCAATGCGCAAAGCTTCCTGAGAGTGAGATGCGGAAAATGAAGAGGATGGGGAATATGGACTTCGAACCAGACCCCGTGAAAGGTCACTAGGGACGAGGACGGGCGTGAGCGGACCGGGGGATCCGCTCTTTTGTTTGCGGGGGTTATTGCAGGCGCGTGCCAGTGGCGGAGGCGCAGCCTGACATGAGGACGGCGCCAGTGGAATCGGAGAATTGCACGGTGGCTTCGTCGGTGAAGGAGTCGGCGTCGCGATCAAGGGTGATGGAGTGGATGAGTTTCTGCGTGCCCTGGGTAAATCCGTTGCCGGTGAACTGGATGTAGGCGACGTCGCTGGCGGAGTAGGTTTGATGTTCAGACCTGGACCAGGTTCCGAATCCTACGCTGCGCTGGCCGGGGAGAAAGCCGGGGTTGGAGGTGGTCTCAGTAAGCGTGCCGCCACGAGAGAACAAGAGCATGGAGCTGAATGGCGGTCGTTTGGCTCCAGTGGAGCAGTTGTACTGGGTGACGGTGACCCACCAGGCGCCTTCCAGACTGTGACGAGATGCTGACTCGTCTGTCTGGGCGTTCAGGAGAGGGGTAACTACAAGGGAGGACGCGAGGAACGAGAAGGCGGCGAGAGCGGCGGCGACACGGGTCTTGATGCGAGAGAACATGGGGGCGATCTCCTTTGGGGAAAGTGGGTTGCAACTGCATGGACAAAGTAGCCCGGCTGCGGATGCGAAGTCTTGAGGATGGAGTGAGGATTCTTGCCGGAAATGTTGAGGGAAGCTATTTCGAGTGGGTGGAGGTGCTGCTAGAATCGCGGCACGTCGCGGCGGGTTTCCAACGATGAACGAGAAACATCAGGTTGCGTATGAGTTCGCGAACTTCCGGCTGTTGCCGCGGGAGAAGCAGCTCGTGTGCGGCGAGCGTACGGTAAAGCTGCAGCCGAAGGTCTTTGACACGCTGCAGATGCTGGTGGAGAACCACGGGCGGCTGGTGGACAAGGACGACTTCCTCAAGCATCTATGGCCAGACACGTTTGTCGAAGAGGCGACACTGGCGCATTGCGTGTCGGAGTTGCGGAAGACATTGCGCGCGGGGGGCGACGGCGTCGAGTTTATCGAGACAATCGCCAAGCGCGGGTACAGGTTTCTGGTGCCTGTGAAGACGACGGAGCTGAGTGCGCCGATTGCGACGACGACAACGGTGCTGGCGGTTCTGCCGTTTGAGAATCTTGGACCAGAGACAGACCGTGAGTACCTTGCCGATGGGTTGACGGAAGAGGTGATTGGGGCGCTGGGGCAGATCGATCCAGTGCGGCTGAGCGTGATCGGCAGAACGACGATCATGCGATACAAACGCACGACCAGGTCGCTCAACGAGATTGGGCGCGAACTGGGCGCGGCCTTCCTGGTGGAGAGTTCCCTGCGCAGCGAGGGCGGACGAATCCGTGTGACTTCGAACCTGGTGCGGGCGAACGATCAAGTGCAGATATGGTCGGCAACGTATGACAGCGAACCGAAGAGCATGCTGGCGTTTCAGCGCGAACTGAGCACGACGATTGCGCAGCAGATTCGACTGCGACTTTCGCCAGAGCGTCTGGATGCGCTGGCGCGGCGTCAGGCACACAATCCCGAAGCGTACGACGCGTATCTGCAAGGGCGATATTACTGGAACCTGTTTACGCCTGCGACGACGCGCAAAGCGGTTGAATGCTATTTGCGAGCGACACAACTTGATCCTAACTACGCTTTGGCTTGGTCGGGGCTCGCAGACGCATATACGTCCAGCCCGATCCACGCCGATGCGCGGCCGCGCGATGTGTGGGAGAGGGCGCGCCGTGCAGCGGAGCAGGCGATTGCGGTCGAGCCGGAACTGGCGGAGACGCAGACGTCGTGGGGATTTGTGAAGTTCTGGCTGGATTGGGATTGGACCGAAGCGGAAGCGGCGTATCGAAGAGCGATTGCAATCGATCCGAACTACTCCCTCGTTTACCGGCTGTTGGGGATAGTGCTCGGCCATATTGGACATCGCGAAGAAGAAGCCCGGCAGGCGATGGAGCGGGCGCGTGCCATCGATCCACTGCAAGCGATGCATCACGCGCTGTCGGCACAGGTGGCATTTCTCGCACGAGATCACATGGCGGCACTCGAATTTGCGCGGCAGTCCGCAGTGGTGCTGACGGACTTCTGGATTGCAAATTTGCAGATGGCGCAAGCGTACGAGCAACTGGGCGAGTATGAAATGGCGCTGGAGGCGTTGAGCCGCGGTGGTGGCGTAGGTGGCGAGAACAGCAAAGTGATTTCGCTGCGCGGATATGTGCTGGCGAAGATGGGTCGCGAGAATGAGGCACGCGAAGTACTGAAAACCCTTGAGGCGCTGGGGCGGGAGCGATATATTCCGCCCTATGCGATCGCGCAAGTCTGTACGGGACTGCGCGAAAACGACCGGGCATTCGCCTGGCTGGAACGCGGCATTGAAGAACACGATGTGCATCTGGCGATGCTGCCAACTGAACCCAAGTGGGATGCGCTGCGCGGGGACGCGAGATTTGCAGTGGTTCTGCGGCGCTGCGGGTTGCCGTATCCGAGTTCTTAGTTACGAGTTATAAGTTATTCCTTGTCGTCCGAGTTTGAAGTACTGAGTTGCAAGTTATTCGCTCGTCACTATCGGCATTGGTTTTCTGACAGGCATTGACAATGGGAAACTGCGAAGAATTTAAAGACGACTCGGTGAAGGATGCTCCTGTCCGCGGCTTTCTGCATCGGGCGAATGATCCTGAGGCTGATTGCCTGGTGTTGACGCATGGTGCAGGAGCCAACTGCCAGGCTCCGCTGTTGAAAGCACTGGCCGATACATTCTGCGATTCGGGTATGACGGTGTTGCGATGCGATCTGCCTTTCCGGCAGGCGCGGCCCCACGGACCGCCTATGAGGGGAGCCGGCGAACGCGACCAGGAGGGATTGCGCGCTGCGGTTGAGGCAATGCGGCGTAAGTCGGCGGGCAGGATTTATCTGGGTGGGCACTCGTATGGCGGCAGGCAGGCGTCGATGCTGGCTGCGGCGGTGCCGGGGCTTGTAGAGCGGTTGCTGCTGCTTTCGTATCCGCTGCATCCGCCGAAACGGCTGGATCAGATGCGTACCGCGCACTTACCTTCTCTGCAAACGCCGGCGATGTTCGTGAGCGGCGAGCGCGACGGATTTGGATCAAGAGCGGAGATGGAAACGGCTTTGAAGCTGATTCCGGCGCGGACGGAGTTGCTGATGATTCCAGGTGCGGGGCACGAGTTAATGACAGCAAAGAATCGTGCGGAACTGCCGGGTCGAGTGGTTGAGGCGTTTCTGACGTTTTCAAAGGGCTGATTCTCGCGGAGATTGTGCTTTCCCACCCAACTCCTCGAAAGAAACAAAAGCAGGTCCTTCGCGCCGCTTACCCCACTCTGTGGGGCCCCAAGCTTGCGGCGCTCAGGATGACAGTTCATCGCCAGTGCACGCTAAGCTATTCACGGGTTACTTTGTAGCCCTGCTTTTCGAGCATGGCGGGGACGCCGTCTTTGCCTACTAAGTGGCCTGCGCCGATGGCTACGAAGCTGACACTGTCACCTTTGAGCAAGTCCTCGATCTGCGTGGTGAACTTCTGATTGCGCTTGACGACGAGGATCTGGAAGAGTTCGGGATATTTATCGCGGAAATCGGCGTTGTTGAGCTTGTCGAGCGCGTCGACGTCGCCGGCGGACCAGGCGGCAAGCATCTGCTTGAATTTTTCGATAGCGGAGTCGAAGTCGTCCAGCTCTGAGCTAAGGAAGTCGATCTGCGTCTTCTCCGGCATGTCGGCGAAATAGCGCATTTGCTGTTCGGCGGTTTCGAATCCCTTGACCGGCTTGTTGGCTTTGACAAATTCGGGCTTGAGCTCCATTTCGACACCCGTACTCGGATCGTAGCCAGCCTGCATGAGAGGCGCGATGCTGAGAGTGAGGGCAGCGAGCCAGGGCTTGAACGACTCGAACATGGCTTCGCCGCCGGGAAGGCCAACACTGTTTGCAGCCCTGGTGAGCTTAGCGAGTTGATCGGGAGTGAGCTTGGTGGAGAGCGGATGAGCCTGATCCATACCGAGTTGCATGATGAGCGGCTGCATCGACGCGGAGTCGTCAACGTTGGGGATTTCAAGCCAGAGGGTCTGGCTCTGCTGGATGGCTGCGTCGATTTTGGGGGAGCGCCAGGGATCATCTTTCTGGAGCGCGTGAATGGTGCCGAAGAGATAAACCGTGGCGTGCGGTCCCTTGACGACCCAGACGGCGGGTTCGGCGTTGGCGAGCGCGGGAACAAACAGCGCGGCTACGAAGAGGACAACTAAGACTAGCCTGCGGTTCCGGGTGCAGCGACGGGGCATTCGGTGTCTCCTGAGAGAGCGATGGTGTGAGTATACGGACTACGTAGAGATAAGGAAGCGGCCGTCCTGCATGATTTGCTCTTCGTCGGTTTCGGATTCAAGCCAGATGTTGAAGCCTAGTCCGACGACATCGATGTGGGTGCCAGAACGCCACGGAGCGCCGGTGTGTTCCCCGTATGGATTGCCGAAGGCAATGTGGATGCCGGGAAATTTTTCGTCCTGCAGGATGTTGCCGATTACGCGGGAGACTCCGATGTTGGTGCCGATGGCGAATTCGCCGACACGGTCGGAGTTCTCGTCGGTGTGAGTGTAGGCCCAGAAGTCCTGCTCGAGTTGTTTGTTGGTGCTGCTGCACGAGACGATGCGATTCTTTGCGATCTCGATGGTGAGGGGCGATTCGGCAAGCAATCCGTAGCGGGCACAGAGCCAGTCGCCCACCACCCCGTCGACGACAAAGATTCCGTTGACTTCGCCGGGTGAGGTGAAGCATTCGCCGCCGGGAAGATTGCCCCATTTTTCCGGCGAGATGATGCCTGAAGTTTTGAACCACTTGTAGGCCGGGTTCATGTCGGAAACGATGCTTGTGCCTGCGGCAGTGGTGGCGCGAATGCGGGTGGTACGGCGAACACGGTCGAGAACCTGCTGCGAGAGACGGTCGACCCGATCATAGTCTGCGCGCATTCCATCGCACATGATTTCTGGCGTGATGTTGACCATGTGGGCGTGACGCATGCGGCGGCGGTTGACGACGTCGGTCATCTGCATGCGCGAGTGGAGCTCGTTGGGTTGCACCTGCACGGCGAAGATGGACACCTGCGAAGTTTCCATGTCTTCGATGACGGCAGCCGGCATATCGACGAGCGGGCGTGGTGCGAGATCTTCGAGGATGAAGGCATTGAAGGGGCAGCCGCGCTCGGCCAGCTGGGCGGCGATTGAGGCAGCGATGGGTTCAGTGACGCGGTCGGTGATGAGCGTGACCTTTTCGTCAGGCTGAATGCGCAGGCAGGTGAAGACAGCGGAGCGGGCGCCGGGGATGAATTGAGACGGATAGGCTTGCGACAGCAGGTGTGAGGCGGTGGCGGTCAGGCTTGCGATGATGGTGCTCCGTCGGTTGGGGATGCGCACGGGGGCGCGTATCTATTCAGGGTAACAAAAATTGCAGGCAAAGATGCGGGGCGTGCAGGGTGCTGGTCCTTTAAGATAGCGAATACAGCATTCCTGACCAGAAACTTAGATTCCTGCTAAATAAGAGAAACTGCACGCGATTCCATCAGGATCGCGGCAATGTAACCGAGGAGGAAAGGTGAAGATGCGTTCGACGCAAAGAGTTGCGGGGGCATTGGCAACATTGATCGTTGCCGTGGCGGGTACACAGATAGCGCGTGCGCAGGGTTCGACGACCGAGCAGCCGGACAAATACACATGGCTTGAGGACATCCATGGCGACAAGTCGATGGAATGGGTCAAGACGGAGAATGCGCGCACCGCAGCAGTGATGGAGAAGCAAGCCTCGTTTGCTCCGTTGGATGAGGATGCGCTGAAGGTGCTGGATTCGCCGGACAAGCTGGCGTCTCCACAGTTTCGCGGCGGGTTGGTATACAACACGTGGCGCGACAAGGATCACGTGAGGGGCATTGTGCGGCGCACGACGCTGGAGAGTTACCTGACCGACGATCCGAAATGGGAGACGGTGATCGACTACGACGCGTTGGGACAGCAGGACAAGCAGAGCTGGGTGGGGCACGGGCTGGCGTGCATGCAGCCGGAGGAAGAGCGCTGCATGGTGGCGCTTTCAGTCGGCGGCGAGGATGCGGTCACGTTCAGGGAATTCAATCTAAAGCAAGGCAAGTTCATAGAGGACGGTTTTGTGATGCCGCGTGGAAAGCAGCGGCTGGCATGGCTGGATGAAGACACGTTGTTGATTGGGCGGGATTGGGGTCCAGGGACAATGAGCGAAGCGGGCTATCCAATCACGGTTCGGAAGTGGAAAAGGGGTACGCCACTGGAGGGCGCCGTGGAAGTTTATCGCGGCGATACGAAAGACAACGGCTATGGGGACGATCCGATTGTGCTGGTGGATGGACAACGCAACAGCGTGGCGTTAATTGAGCGGAGCAAGAGCACGTTCGAGAGCGAGTGGTATGTGCTATTGCCTGACGGCCCTAGAAAGCTGGGCCTGCCTTTGAAGTGCAATGTGGCTGGACTTCAGGACAATCAGCTGCTGGTTTTACTCCAGGAAGATTGGACTCCTGAGGGTGGATCGAAAAGTTTTGCGCAGGGGACCGTTGTATCGATCGATGCGAGTGCGGCTAAGGCGGATCCAGCACACCTGAAGCCGGTGGTGGTTTTTGCGCCCACTGCCCAGGAGTTTGCCCAGGAAGTGGTGGCGACGAAGAATCATGTGCTGCTGACCACGCTGGAACATGTGCAGGGACGAGCGTACATTCTGACCCACGGCAAAAATGGCGAATGGACGCGGACAAAGCTGCCGGTGCCGGATAACCAGACGATTGGAATCGCGACGAGCAGCCTGTTGAACGACAAGTTCTTTATGGCGCAGACCGGGTTTCTTACACCATCGAGCGTGGCGCTGGGCGACGCAACGGATGGATCGCTGAAGCCAGGCAAAACGCAAAAGGCTTTGTTTGATAGCTCGCGCGATGTGGTGGAACAGTTGGAGGCGACGTCGAAGGATGGGACGAAGGTGCCCTACTTTGTAGTGCATCGCAAAGACGTTCCAATGGACGGAAGTACTCCAACATTGTTGACCGCTTACGGCGGATTCCTGGTTTCGAATACTCCGAATTACAGCGCGGTGATGGGCAAACTGTGGCTGGAGCGCGGGGGGACATTCGTGCTGGCGAACATACGTGGTGGCGGCGAGTTTGGACCTGCATGGCATGAAGCTGGGCTGAAGACGCATCGGCAGCGGATCTACGATGATTTCTACGCAGTTGCCCGGGACCTGATCGCGCGCAAGTTCACATCGATTGGGCGACTGGGGATCGTAGGCGGGTCGAACGGCGGATTGCTAATGGGGGTGGAATTCACCCAGCATCCGGAAATGTGGAAGGCGGTGGTGATCCAGGTGCCTTTGCTGGACATGCTTGGGTTTGAGCATATGTCGGCGGGTGCCTCGTGGGTTGGCGAATATGGATCGACCAAGGTGCCGGAGGAGCGAGCGTTTCTGGCGTCTATCTCGCCGTATAACCAGCTCAAGCCGGATGGGCATTACCCCGAGCCGCTGATCTTTACCACGACAGCGGACGATCGCGTTGGCCCGGTGCACGCGCGGAAATTTGCTGCGAAGATGGAGGAGTATCACCTTCCGTTCTACTACGACGAGATCACGGAGGGTGGACACGGCGCGGGCGCGGATAACCATCAGGCGGCGCGGACGTGGGCGGAACAGTACACGTACCTGACGATGAAGTTGATGTATTGAGGGGATGGAATCTTGCAGAGGGTGTACTCAGACTCCCAGGTCTCAGAATCGAGCCTGGGGCACCCAACGTGTTGCAATGGCTAAGCGGCCAGCGCTTCCTGTTCTTCTAATGCACTGCGGCGCATGGGTTGGCGTTTCCAGTATGTGAGTGAACGCCAGACCCACTCCATGGGACCGAATTGGTAGTAGCGAAGCCAGATGGGACTGAGGATCATGTTAAGCGCCCACACAACCGCTACGACTGCGTAGAGCTGGTAGTACTCGAGCTTGCCATAGAGACCGAAGCCGAAACCGTTGAAGAGAATGGTGCAGCTGATGCTGGTGAAGAGGTAGTTGCTGAGCGCGGTTTGGCCGACGGCGGCGATGCGACTCGTTAGCCATTTGAAGAGTCCCGCCTTGGAGATGAGGACTACGAGGGCAACATTTGCGACGGCGCCGGTGAGACGGCCGATCTGATAGAGCACCCACCAGGCGGACTCCGGCTGGAAATTGGCACGGATGATGCCCCAGGCCTGGAAGCCGTTGATCGGAATGCTGAGCAGGAATCCGATGGCGATCGTCCAGCCATAAACCTTGTAACTCAGCGCGCCGGTCAGGATGCCCATACGGTAAAGACCCATACCAATGAGCATCATCCCGAGCACATCTGTAAAGCCCAGCATGTAGTAGCCCTTGGCTTGCATTTGGGGACCCCACTGAATGTGCCATTTGAGCGCGTCGAGATAGCTGCCGCGCATGGCTTTGAGGTCGTCGTCGTGTAGTTTTTTGCGCTTTTCGAGGATGTCATTCCACTTCTTCAGCGCATCCTGCTGGTTCTGCGTGAGCTTCTTGCCTGATGCCTGGAGCGCCTGGGCGGCCTGCCCTTGATTGCGCGTACGAATGCCGTCCATTGCGAAGTATGCATCGCCGCCGACTCCGACGGCGAGCACGAGCACTCCGGCGATGAAGAGGTTGCGGAAGCGTATCTTGCGGCAGGGGTAGAGGAAGAGCAGCGCAGTGAGTCCATACCAGTAGAGAATGTCGCCGATCCAGATAAAGTAGAAGTGTAGGACACCAAACAGAACCAGCCACATGTTGCGGCGGAGGAAGATGTCAGCGATGTTTTTGCTACCGCGGCGCTCGGCGCGCTCCGTGAGGAGAATGACTCCAGCGCCAAAGAGCATGGAGAAAGCAGCCCGCATTTTGCCTTCAAAGAAAACCCAGCGAATGATCCATGCGAAGAGGTTGTAGCTGCGATGGTTGCCGACCATGAGCGGATTGATGTACATCTCCCACGGTCCGGAGAAGCTGGAGATATTCATGAACAGGATGCCCATGAGAGCGACACCGCGAACCACGTCGATGGTGGGTATGCGCTCGCGCTGTGTGACGGGCCGGGGAGCGGGTTCGGGCGCCTGCGCTGGATCGGTTGCGACGGTGGTTGAAGAGCCGTTTGAAAGCTCGGCTAACGCATTGGCGTCCTCAGTGAACGCTGGTGTAGTAAGAGTGTCGGTCATTGGGCGCCTCCGGGGAGTGGACTTGCGGGCCCTTGGGGAAATTGATGTGCTAATTTAGCATGGCTTGCGATCAAAGTCCCTTGGAAAGTGGCGTGATCGCCGCCGCGGTGTAACACAATGCGGGCGGGGACCTAGAATGAGGGAACGCGGTCCACAAAGTAGAAGTGATGGACGCGTCGTTATCGTTTCAAGAAACCAGGAGGTAGACGATGGGATCGGCAGTGGCGGCGGTGGAACGGACGTACGAACAGAAACTGGATTTGCTGGCTGAAGTCGCGGTGAAGGTGGGCCTGGGATTGAGGGAAGGCCAGGAGTTGTTGATGACAGCGTCGCTGGACGCGGTGGCACTGGCGCGGCGGATTACGGAGCAGGCCTATCGAGCAGGGGCATCACTGGTCACGACCCTCTACACAGATGATGAGACGACATTGATGCGGTATCACCATGCTCCTGACGCGAGTTTCGACAAGGCGGCTAACTGGCTGTACGACGGAATGGGCGCGGCATTCAAGAGCGGCGCCGCACGCCTGGCGATTACGGGTGCGAATCCGGCACTGCTTTCGAATGAAGATCCGGACAAGGTGGGGCGCGCGAATCGTGCGGTCTCACTGGCGTACCGGCCGGCGCTGGAATTGATTACGCGGCACGAGATCAACTGGACAATCGTGGCCAGCGCGACTCCGGCGTGGGCTGCGCAAATGTTTCCAAACGATGCGTCGGATGTAGCTCTCGCAAAACTGTGGGAGGCGATCTTCCAGACAACGCGGATCAATATGGAGGATCCGGTGAGCGATTGGAAGAGACACGACGCGGGGCTGCACAAGCGCGCCGATTACTTGAATGCGAAGCGGTATGCTGCGCTGAAGTATCGCGGGCCCGGAACGGATTTCACACTTGGCCTGGCCGATGATCACGAGTGGATGGGCGGCGGAACGACGGCAGGAAATGGAATTTATTGCATTCCGAATATGCCGACGGAGGAAGTATTCTCAATGCCGCACAAGGACCGGGCGGATGGAACAGTGACGGCGACTAAGCCGCTGTCGCACCAGGGAACAATGATCGAGGGAATCCATGTCCGATTTGCGGGCGGCAAGATTGTTGAAGCACACGCTTCACGCGGGGAAGAGGTGCTACGCAAGCTGATCGAAACGGATGACGGTGCGCGACGTTTGGGCGAAGTTGCGCTGGTGCCTCATTCTTCGCCGATCGCTTCGAGCGGGCAGCTCTTTCTGAACACGTTGTTCGATGAGAATGCGGCTTCGCATATTGCGCTGGGGCAATCGTATTCGTCGA
>NZ_JBARMD010000565.1:0-2059 GCF_049802275.1 Occallatibacter sp.
GGGGTAAGCGGAGCGAAGGATCTGCTTTGGGTCGCTGGCACACGAAATCTAGATGCAAAGGTCACGGCTTGATAAGTCCCCACGGAGGGCAAAATGACTACCGCAATCGGCGTTGTAGTAACTGAACACATTGTTGCCGGCAGGCTCGAAGATATGCGCCTCGTTGGAGAGACCGTGCGCTATCCTCAGAACGCCGACGAGGTCGATGCGCTCAACGGACTCCCCGTCGGCGAATTCGTTGAAATCCTCGCCGGCGAAATCATTTCCGTCGTCGGCAAAGGAGATGTGGACGCGATCGGCGTTGCCGTTCCAGGTGTCATTCGCCACGGCGTTGTCGAAGACTCGCCCAATCTCACCCAGATCAAAGGCATGCGCCTCGCCGAAGAACTCACCCGCGTCCTCACCGCCAAAGGTGTCGCTGCACCCGTCCACATCGCCAACGATGCCGATGCTATCGCCGCCGGCGTCGCCGCCACTCGCGGCCAACTCAACAAGCTCACGCGCGTGTGGACCATCGGCAACGGCATCGGTTACGGCCGCTGGCCCTATGTCGAAGGCGTTTGGGAAGGCGGCCACATCACTGTCACCCTCGACCCCAAGGAGCGCTTCTGCGGGTGCGGCGGTGTTGGTCATCTCGAAGGCATCATGGGCTATCGCGCCATGCGCATGCGCTTCCTCGATCTCGAGCCGGAAGAGGTGTTCGCGCAAGCCAAGAAGGGCGACACACGTTGCCGCGAATTCGTAGACATGTGGCACTGCGCGCTCGCGGCGGCAACCGCCTCGTTCATTCATCTCGCCGGCCCCGGTCGCTTCTACTTCACCGGTCACAACGTAGGCTTCCTCGACATCCCCATGCTGCGCCGACATCTTGAAACCATGGTCAAGATGAGTCCGCTCCTGAGCTACTCGCTCGAGATCCTGCCCAACGACGACGCCACCGCATTACTCGGCGCCGGCGTCAGCGCCATCCGCGCTCTCGCTTCGTAAGCAGATTCTCTACGAAACAATCCGTCCCTTGCGGCGAGCCTTCGTGCAGAAGCCAGAAACTGAGAGTTGGAAGCTACGGAATCAGCTGAGCCGCAGGTAAGTCTTCGAGAGCCGATCGTGCCAGCTCATCTGGTCCTCGTCGAAGATCGACCAGACCATTCCCAGTCCTACGGGAAGAACCGAGATCAGCATCGCCTTCATCCGCCCCTTGATCTGTGCAGGCGTAGGAATTTCCTCGTCGAAGGTGCACAGCGAAAGCTGCGCATATCGCATCCCCGGCGTCACCTTGGCAAAAGAAAGGAAGAACCACTCGTACAAAGCGGCGAATCCCAACGTCACGATTACTCCGCACACCTCGGATACGCGAATGCTCGGCAATTGGTCAAACCGCGAAGCAACAAGATACGCCAGACCCCACACCAGACCCAGGATCAACGCCGCATCCACCATTGTCGCCATCATCCGCCGGCTGAAAGGTGCCTGGTAAAGCCTCGGAGCGTCAGGCTGTATCGCATAGTAGTCGGGCAGGGGCTGCGGCTGCTCATCGAGCTTGATCTCCTGCCAGCTCGATCCGATCCAGGTCGGCTCGGTCGCCGTCGAAGCCATGGCAGCCATTGGATCAATCGAAACACTGTTCGGATCTACTTCAAAGATGCTGAGCTGTTGCGGATCGGATGACTCTGGAAGCGCTTCCGTAATGCGTGGGCGCATTCGACGCGTGGCGACAATCTCGCGCGGAAACTCGATGAGGTTCGCCGGGATCGGCTGCGCAGCCTCGACAGCCTCATAGAGCGGCCGGTCATTGTACGGGTCCGCGACGTCGGCTGGCGCGTCCCACGCATAGCTGATCGTAGAACGAGTCTCCTGGTTTGTCGGACGCACGGGCATATCCGGCGCCCAGCGAACCTCGATCCCACCCTCTGCCCCGCCGTTCTGCGCCGCAGCCACAGAGTTTTGCGGCTGCCTCTCCCGTATCTCTGCTTCGACCTGGTGTGCCGCATATTCGGGCTCGGAAACCGGGTCGCCATTGTTCTCGATGTGGTCGAGGACGGCCTGCGCAGCGGCCTGTGCC
>NZ_JBARMD010000566.1:0-5271 GCF_049802275.1 Occallatibacter sp.
TGCTTCGCGTCTGCCTTCGTTCCACTTCCAGACGAGAACCGAGACGGTGGCCGGTCGTTTTTCCGCTTTTAACGGGAAAAGCCAACTCCGTTTCGCCGGTTCCGGCTCGCATAGCCCCCCAAGGTGGAGAAACGCGCGAGCACCGATGCGATATATCGCCTCCCCGTCTTTCCTTCACCCGGGTGAGCGATGCGTCCCTGCCCTTCGCAAGAGAAGAGCGATTCGGGGACCTGGCCGCCTTCACTAAACTACGGCCTCGGGTAACTGACCCTGGCCAAAATCTGTCTGCCGGGATCTCCCGTTACGCACCAACCGTTAGCACACACGGAGAGGCGCGTTCTTGCGGAACCTTTTAAAGATAACAAGAAACTGGGATGGGGTCAACGAATTCAAGCCCATCCCACGTGCAATTTGATTCACTACCGGATGTTTTTCAATACCCAGGCACCATTCTCGAGTGAAAAATCGGCCTCTTTCTTCGTGCTCAGCCTATTTCCGGGGTTGTGCGCGATATCCTGCAGCACCTGTGGAACGCCGGTCAGGTTCACTCCCTCGGTGTAGTTCCCCATTTTGGATGTGCCGGATCCTCCCATCATCTCGTCCTGGAGATCGCCCATGTCGTGCGCCCTCAGGTGGTTGGCAGCTACGGTTGTCACCATGATCGTGTAGTCTTTGTCATCCAGGTTTGCCGGACGCCATTCGATCACTTCACCGCCACCGGGTAGTGTGACCGCCTTTTTTCCCTCTGGCGTCAGCTTGAAATCTGCCCAGATTTTGTTGGGATAGACCTTCGTTCTCTCCCAAAGTTTCGCCGTGGCACCGCTCAGCATTCCCGGATCATTTACCAGGATGTTCGTGCCGACCGGAGCCATCTGGTCGTACTTTGCCTGTACGAGCGTCAACGCCTGGGTTGGTGTCAGGTCCGGGGCGGACTTGCAACCCGCCACAATCAATCCCGAAATTCCCAGAAACACCACACCTAAGGTCTTCCAATTCAACATTTTTCTCACACTCTCTCCCTACAAGCACCGGCAGGGTCAAATTCCCAACGACCCGCCATTTTTCTCTTACTTTCGCGCGCTGTCAATGGAGTTGCATGTGATATCGGGCACATAACAGTGGATTTCACCTAAATTCGCGTGAATTCAGCCGGTTTCAAATGCAAAAAGAGGTCTTCCCGCCTGCCGGTTTATTGCGCGGCCAACCGCTGCATCAGGAGATCCAGAAAGCCCTTCTCGTTTGACTGGAGACACACCTGCGCATTGGGCGCCCCCGGTCCAACGCTGGTCAGGCCCTTGCCATCAACATTGATATGCATGGGCTTTGCCGGACACAAATCCGGCCGAAATGTATAGGTCACCGCGACCGGGTCAAAGAGCGTCGGGGTGGGGCTGTGCGACGGAGTGCCGGCCATCCACTGGTGATAGAGCAGCGTCAACTGGTCCGTCAGCGGAGAACCGTGCGCGAAGATCGCCTCCCGGTCTTTTGCATCGAGAGGCACCTGCGTCGAATCCAGCGGCATCATGAAGACGGGCACTCCCGAAGCGAGCAGGGCCTTTGCACCGGCGGGATCGCACAGGATGTTCCACTCCGGCTGCGGTGGATTCGGCTTGCCCTGCGCGTCTGTGCCATAGCCGCGTTCAATGCTCCCGCCCATGATCACCACCCGCTTCAGCTTTTTGAATGTGGCCGGATCGTGCGCGATCGCCGACTGAATCGTGAAGAGCGGCCCGATGCCGATGAGCGTGATTTGACCGGGATGCTCTCGCGCCTCCTTGAGGATGAACTCTGCTCCATCGCCGAACTTCCTGTCAGGATCGCGCCGTGCGTAAGCTGCCTGCGTCATCGGGTTGTCGGTCTTGGTTGCCGGGCCGGCAAAGACGGGAATGTCACTCCGTCCGACCGCGGCTAAATACCGGTCCAGCAACCGCGCCCGCTGTTCTGTATTGCCGAATGTCGTGGTTACCCCAAGGATCTTCAGCTCGGGACTCTTCAATGCCAGTGCCAGCGCAAACGCGTCATCGATGTCGTCGCCGATATCGGTGTCGATTATGACCAGTTGCGCAGATGCAGGGGTTTGAGCCAGGGTCTGTGCAGCAGCAACGTGCACCGCGCTCAAATGAGCGATCACCATCATGGCAATTGCAATCGCAGCGAACAGCGATACGCTCGATCTCTTCACACGATTCACTTGGTCTACCCTTCCCGTACGCCTGAAACGCAACTCAATCACGAATTCGCACACTACTCCACTGTCAGCAGGCGCTGCGAATCGATCTTCGCTGCGTCGAGCTGAATATCGAACCCCGGCCCTGTCGGCTGCGCAATGTGCGCCTGCTCGACCGTCATCGGATTCTTCTCGAAGTGCTGATAGTGTCGCATCTTCGTCACCAGGTACTCGCCCAGCGGAAATGTCATTGGCGACTGGCTGAGAATCACGTGCACCGCCGCGTGCAGGCTGTGCCCATGCGGGATCACGCGGACATCGTGCAGCGAAGCCACAGTGCCTATCTTCACCAGTTCGCTGACACCGCCGCACCATTCAGGATCAGCCTGCACCACGGACAGCGTGCCGGCCTGCAGATAACGTTCGACCTCCCAACGTCCGTAAAAGTGCTCGCCAGATGCCAGGGGAATCGTTGTGCCCCGCCTTATAGCCGCGAAGCTGTCGATCTTCTCAGGATGTGTGACCTCTTCCATCCAATATGGACGATATTGCTCGACCTGGTGCGCCCATTCGAGCGCGTAATCCTGGTCCCATCCGCTGTAAGCGTCGAACATGATCTCGTAGTCCTCGCCCAGCGTTTCGCGGAGCGTCTTTACAAGTTCAACGTTTTTCCGCATGCCTTCCGGCCCCGAGCCTGGACCATACCCCATGAACCACTTCTGATAGCGAAACCCCTGATTCTTCAGTTCGATCGCACGCTTGCGAACAGCATCAAGTTCCAGCGAGAAGCCCAGCGCGCTGGCATACATCTCAACTCTGTCGCGCGAAGGTCCGCCGAGAAGCCGCCAGACAGGCACTCCATAGAATTTGCCGCGCAGGTCCCACAGCGCATTGTCCACAGCGCTTATGGCCATCATGAATATGCCAGCTCTCGATTGGCGATTTGACCGGTACATCTGGTCCCACACAATCTCACCGGCCAGCGCGTCTTTTCCGATCAGGAAGTGCTGCAAATCTTCGAGAACGATAGTTGCCGGCTCGCGCTCAATCGGTCCGTACAGTCCTTCCAACCCAGCCGATGTGCGGATGCGGATGTAGATCGCCTCGTACTGCACTTCGCGCGTTCCATCTGGCTTGTCCTTATATGGAGCGGGCCTGAGCGCGTCATACACATCCAGAGGATTGACTTGCGGCTGATGGTCGACACCAGCCTCTTCGGTGTAATGGCCATGCAGTTCCAACAGCTCAACCGCATCGATCTTCAGCGCCGCCAGTCCATCTGGAGGGTCAGGGCAGCGAACAGCGCCAGCAGCAACGCCCGTCGCCATAGACGACCCGGCGAAGGCACTTACAGCCGTCAATCCACTGAGAAAGTTGCGGCGATTGATTCCCATATCAGGCATCTCCCGACCCTCAAAACGCAACTCTTTAGTTGCCCTTCTGGAGTGCAGCTACAATCTTATCCGTATCGTAGACGCATCCTCCCCATACGCCGCCACTCGCATCGACCAAAGCGGCCCAGAGGCGCGTGTCATCCGGAAGGTCCGGATGAGGCTGCAGGTCCGGTCGCGGCTTTCTGGCCGCCAGAGAGCGCGCACCCTCCTCTGCGCTGAACACACCAGATTGGTTGCCGACCAGGTTTACCGATCCCGTGAGCTTTTTCCGGTCGATCGTGATCTCGAGCTGATCGCCATCTTCGACCTTGCCGATTGGACCACCTGCAAGCGCCTCGGGCGAAATATGCCCGATGCACGCGCCGGTTGAAACGCCGCTGAAACGCGCATCAGTCAGCACGGCCACATGCTTGCAGTGCGGCAGTTGCTTGAGTGCCGATGTCACCTGGTATGTCTCCTGCATTCCTGCGCCTTTTGGTCCGCCGCAGATCAGCACAACTACGTCGCCGTGCCCGATCTGGCCGGCTTTGATCGCGGCAATTGCGGCTGCTTCTGTCGTAAATACACGAGCAGGGCCGCGATGGCGATATGTATTGTCTTGGCCGATCAGGGAAGGGTCAATTGCCGTGCTCTTGATGACTGCTCCTTCAGGCGCAAGATTTCCGATGGGAAAGCAGATTGTTGGTGTGAGGCCGTGGGCACGCGCCCGGTCCGGCGTCATGATCACGTCCTCAGAATCGACGCCATCCAGTTCATTTAATCTTCGCCGCAGAGTGTGCCGGCGCTCGCTGTCGCGCCACCAGTCGAGGCTGGAATCGAGCGTATCCCCGCTGACAGTGCGTACGCTGCAGTCCAAAAGCCCTGCCGCGCGCAGTTCGAGCATTACCTCGGGCACGCCGCCGGCGAGAAACACCTGCACGGTCGCAAATCCTCGCGGACCATTGGGCAGCGCGTCCACGAGCCGAGGTACTTGGCGATTCACCTGCTCCCAGTCCGAGCGCGTTGGCCGTTGCAAGCCGGCCGAAAAGGCTATGGCAGGCAGATGCAGCAGGAGATTTGTAGACCCGCCAAAGGCCGCATGCAGCACCATCGCGTTGCGTACCGCTGCGGCTGTGAGCACATCGCGGACGCCGAGCCTATGTTCGTGCAACCGAATGATTGCGCGTGCGGAACGTTTTGCCGCGTCGAGCCAGATGGGCTGACCGGAAGGCGCCAAAGCCGTATGCGGCAAAGATAATCCCAGTGCTTCGCCGACAACTTGAGCGGTCGCGGCGGTACCTAAAAACTGACAGCCGCCGCCGGGCGATGCGCATGTGCGGCATCCCACTTCTGCGGCGTATTCGAGCGTGATCTGTTGCTGCGAAAATCGCGCCCCGATGGTCTGCACCTTGCCTGCGTCTTCGCCTGCTTCTGGCAGCAGCGTCACTCCACCGGGTACCAGCACTGCGGGAAGCGAACCGGCCGACGCCAGAGCCATCATCATTGCCGGCAGTCCCTTGTCGCAGGTCGCCACGCCGAGTACGCCTTTACTCGTAGGCAAGGAGCGCATCAGTCGTCGCAGGACCATTGCTGCGTCGTTGCGAAAAGGCAGGGAGTCCATCATGCCTGTCGTACCCTGCGTGCGCCCATCGCAGGGATCGGTGCAAGCCCCTGCAAACGGCACCCCATGGAGCGCTTTCAACTCGCGCGCGGCCTCGGCAACCAGCAGGC
>NZ_JBARMD010000567.1:0-2480 GCF_049802275.1 Occallatibacter sp.
ATGTGAATCCAGCCAAGGCCGACGCCTGTAGGCTCCCCAGCGTGGTCCAGCCCTATTTGACTGAGCAGATCGGAAGGAAGCACATAGACGCCCTGGGCGGAGGCGTCTTGTGCGTAGATGCCTGGGCCACCGGTCCGAAGAAGGTACTTGAGCCAGGTGGCCATATCCGCCGCGGTGGAATAGAGGCCCGAGCTTCCGGCGGTGGCTTCAGTTGCTGTGCACGATCCCTCCTCGTGGACGCCGATCAGCAGATGTCTGCATTGCTCGGCATTGGGAAAGAACGTTGTCTGCCGCATGTGGAGGGGATTGAGAGTGCGCTCGGCAAGCAGTGCCGTGTACGGCTTGTGCGCGGCGGCCTGAAGAGCGTCACTGAGAAAATCGAATGCCACATTCGAATAGAGGGCGGCGGTTCCAGGAGTGCTGCGGAGACGCTGGTGGGGCAGCCAGCGCCAGCGGGTGCGGTAGTCGGGATAGGTGAAGTGCGCCGTGTTCCGAGGTGCATTGCCCAATTCGCGCGGAAGGCCGGATGTATGCGTCGCCAATTCTGCAAGCGTGATGGGACGAACGCGCTTGGGGACCACCACGCGTGACGGGGCATAGCGCTGCAGAGTGTCGTCGAGGTGCACGGTCTTGTTCGCGACTAGCTTGGTGAGGACGTCAGTGGTGAAGATCTTTGTCAGCGAGCAGAGCCGAAGCAGAGAGTCCTGGGTGGGGAGTTGATGGGAGTCTGGCGCGGTTTCGCCGTATCCGCGAAAGAAGACTTGATTGCCACGAACGACAACGAGAACCATACCCGTGGAACCGGACTGTTGGAAGAGATCGGCGCCGAGGGTGTCAATGGATTGGACGTCGGGAAGCGATGCTGCGGGAGGGGCCTGCGCGAGAGCGGTCGTGAAAGAAAGGACGAACAGGAAGGCAATCGCGGTCGATGGAAATTTCGCTGGGCTCATTCTGGTTTGCAGTTCCAAGATTACAAACAAAGGGCATTTTTGAGGATCTAAACGTAGTCTTCCAGAATTGGAGGGCCACCAATCTACCGCGCCTAGTCGGCGTTATTCACGACGCACTCATGGATTGCATCGAGGGGTGCATTGGGCCAGCGGCTCTTCACCAGGTCGTCTTCTGAAAGCTCGCGTAACGTGAAGTCAATCTGGCCGTCTGCATGCACCTGGCCTTGCATGTATCCATAGATGTGCGTCTTCGCTCCCTTGGCCGCCGTCTTGGGCAGCGCGTAGCGGTAGGCCCCTGCGAGACCGATGATCAGCCCGGGCACAACACGGTTTGAATACTGCTTCCAGTACTGCGTGTTGTAGATATTCGGAGAATAGTAATGCGAGTGGCTTGCAATCAGGTACACGTGTTTTCCTGCCGCTTGCGCGTCATAGAACCAGGTGTACACTTTGTCTCCACTTCGTTCGCCGAGATCCCAATCGTCCATTGCATGTTCTGCGCCTGTCGAGTGCGGCAGTGCCTCATGCATGCCGGCAACGATCGCGCGAATCCCGGAGCCGGGAGCCAGATCGCGATCCAGAACTCCGCGCAACCACTTCAACTGCGCGTCGGAGAATTCGTCCCTGCTGGAGTTATCGAGAGTAATGAAATCGACGCCCTCATGCGTCCAGTGGTACCACGGCCCCACCGGTCCCGCATTAGCGCCGTCTGCCTTTCGCTGCTCTACAATCTCTGGCCGGTCAAGAAACGCAGTGAACTTCGTGATATAGCCTTCCCGCGTCATAGGCGGCACATTTTCGTGGTTTCCACGGCCTAGAAAAACTGGAAATGTCCCAAACGAGGCCATCTGATGGGTCAGAAAATCGTCCCACTCGATGCGGTGATATTCCTCGGTTGAAAGCTCTTTATCGGGCGGCAGCATCGAGAGCAGATCCTGGTCCTTGTTAGACGTCCAGCGGAAATCGCCGAGGTGCCAATAGAAGGCATCGTTATCCGCTTGCACACTGGCGGCTATCGCGGGCAACACGAAATCGCCGCAATTCCGGCTGTCTCCGGAGACGGCGAAACTCCAGGTTGCTTCATTGGTCTGAGCAGCACAAGCGGCGGCGCACGCGAGAATCGCAGACAGAATCGCAGGCAGGGGAAGAAGCGGAGAGGGCCGAAACATGTCTTGAGCATAACGGCCTATCCCGGTGAACACATCAACAATCTACTCGACAGCGCGTTGCAACGGTTCCAACGCAGGTGTCCTTCGTGTGACTCGAGTCACCGAGCTTCACGACCGCCGCTAGCTAAGCTCAAATTAGCGCCTGATCCACATCGCGCACCGTTATCAAGGAGCACTTTTTCATGGCTTATGTCATAACCGATGCATGTACCAAGGACTTTGTCTGCGTTACCGAATGTGCCACCGCTGCCATTGCGCCTCAACCGACAGATGACGCTGCCGGAAGCGTGTCGCAGGTCTACATCAATCCCGACGAGTGCATCGACTGTGGCAGCTGTGCAAGCCTATGCGTCCATGACGC
>NZ_JBARMD010000568.1:0-1865 GCF_049802275.1 Occallatibacter sp.
CTCGAGTTGAGGTCGAGCAGATGGACGTATCGCTTCGGCTCGTCCCTTACACCATCGCAACTTCGTTCAGCGTTGTCGAAGTTATCATCTTGCTCTTTTGGAAACCAGACTTACGTCTGTATCTTACGATTCTGCAACTCTCTCTTGTTGTTTTGTCTACCATCTCGCTTTGGCGCTGCTACAAGTGGCGGACTCAGCCCAAACCCGCATCCATCTCTGGGTCGGAATTTCTTAAAGTCCTCGCCGTCGCTCAGCTGCACGGATGGACACTGGGATCCGTCCCTTGGATGCTATTTGTTGGTGGTAATCCACATGAACGATTGTTGATCGCCGCAAGCTGTGCGGGTCTAATTGCTACAGGGATGAGCCTGGCGGTAATGCCCAAAGTTGCGATCCAATTTTCTGGACCGATTGTCTTTTGCTCCTTCGCTGCCCTGTACGCAACAAAAGACTCGTATTACATATACGTTTCAGTGTTACTAATTTTTTACGCTGCATTCCTCCTGATTACAGTAAATCGTCTGAGCCGCCTTGTCACAAATTGGGTGATGGCACAAGGGGCGCTCGAAAGACAACAGGAACTAACCAATCTACTTTTGAATGATTTCGAGGAGGGAGCTAGCGATTGGCTCTGGGAGACCAATGACCTTTTGATGCTACAACATGTCTCTCCCAGATTGATCGAGGTAGCAGGCAAAGCTACTACTCCGTTGCAAAATTTGCCGCTGAGCCAGCTGTTTCCGCGTGGGTCGGATCAAGGCGATCCGTGTGAGGTACTTTGGACTCAGATCATCGATCGGAAAGCGTTCGCGAACCAGCTGCTGCCGAAATGGATCGAGGGTGAGCAGAGGTGGTGGTCGATCAGTGGTAAGCCAATATTTGGCTCGACCGGAGAATTCAGCGGTTACCGTGGGGTCGGGTCGGATGTGACTGTCAAGAAGCGCTCAGAAGAACAACTATCCTACCTCGCCATGCATGACCCATTGACAGGACTGCCGAACAGGGCCCGCTTTCTGGAGCAACTGGCAAAGGCCAGGCACTCCTTCGAAATAGGCCACGACTTCGCTGTCTTCTGTCTCGACCTCGACCACTTCAAGAGCGTCAATGACACTTATGGACACTCAGCAGGGGACGCTCTGCTGGAGATGGTCGCGACCCGGTTGAAAACGCTGCTTGGTTCGACGGCGCTTGTCGCTCGAATGGCCGGCGACGAATTTGCAGTGCTCCAGAGCTTCCCAACTACTGCCACTTCGAGGAATGTAGCGATTCTCGCCGCGAAGATCGTCGCATTGCTGAGCCAACCCTTTCAAATTGGAGAATTCACCGCTCACATAGGTTGTAGCATAGGCATTGCAATCGCGGGCGAGGCGGGTCCCGGGGAAATTATGCGCCTAGCAGATCTCGCGCTTTATCGTGTGAAGCATGGCGGAGGCGACGCCTATTGCTTCTACGAGGCAGAAATGGATGCTCGAATAGAAGCCCGCCGAGCGCTTGCTGCCGATCTCCGGGGAGCCTTGGAGCGCGGCGAGTTTTTCTTGAACTTTCAACCTTTGGTCGGAGCGTCGAGTCTCGAAACCGAGGGGTTTGAAGCCCTCGCGCGATGGCGACATCCGCAGCGCGGACTGGTCTCCCCTGCAGAGTTTATCCAAATAGCGGAAGAATGTGGAATGATTATTCCGATTGGCGAGTGGATATTGAGAGAAGCTTGCAGAGTTGCTACCAATCTGCCGCCTGAAATCAACGTGGCCGTAAATCTATCCCCAATTCAGTTCCGTCATTATAACCTTGTGAAACTTGTGCGTTCCGCATTGGAAGAGAGCGGGTTGGGTGCGCACCGTTTGGAACTTGAGGTCACAGAGTCCGTG
>NZ_JBARMD010000569.1:0-5434 GCF_049802275.1 Occallatibacter sp.
GCCTGCCCGGCGACAAGTCCATCAGCCATCGCTACGCGCTGCTCGGTGCATTTGCCGAGGGCACCTCGCGGTTCTCCAACTTCTCCACCGGAGCCGACTGCGCCTCCACCCTCGCCTGCATGGAGGCGCTCGGCGCCAAAGTCCGCAAGCTCGACGACGGCTGCATCGAGATCGACGGCGTCGGCGGCCGCGTCACTCCAGCGAATCATCCGCTCGACTGTGGCAACTCCGGGTCCACGATGCGCATGATCTCCGGGCTGCTCGCGCCACAGCAAGGCGCCTTCACCCTCATCGGTGATGAGTCGCTTTCGCGCCGTCCCATGGAGCGCATCCGCAAGCCTCTCAGCGAAATGGGCGCTCAACTCACGCTCACCGACGGCCATGCCCCCGTCACCATTCAAGGTATTCCACTCCACGCCATCGACTTCACTACGCCCGTCCCCAGCGCCCAGGTGAAAACATGTATCCTGCTCGCGGGCCTGCAATCAGATGGCACCACTACCGTCCGCGAGTCCATTCGAACTCGAGATCACAGCGAGCTCGCGCTTCGTGCATTCGGCGCCACGCTTACTCGCTCCATCGATTCCATCAGCATCACCGGCCCACAAACGCTTCACGCCATCGAAGCCGCTGTTCCAGGTGACATTTCATCGGCTGCATTTTTCCTCTGCGCCGCCGCGCTTTTCCCCCACTCTGGGCTCATCCTCGACGGCATCGGCCTCAACCCCACACGCGCCGCGCTCCTCGACGTCCTCACTACCCTCGGAGCCCGCATCGCCGTCCTGCAACTTCAGGAAATGAATTCGGAACTCGTGGGCACCGTGCAGATCACCGCGGACGAGTCCGGCTTGCGCTCTACTGAAGTCAGCGGCGCTCTCGCCGCGCAACTCATTGATGAACTTCCCGTACTCGCTGCCATCGGCCCTTACACCAGCGGCGGCATTCGCATTCGCGACGCCAAGGAACTCCGCGTCAAAGAATCCGATCGAATCGCTCTCGTCGCACGCAATCTTCGCGCTATGGGTGCAGAGGTTGAAGAGTTCGAAGATGGCCTGGACGTCCCCGGCGGCCAGCAACTCCATGGAGCCGTCGTTGATTCAGGCGGCGACCACCGCATCGCCATGGCATTCAGCGTTGCCGCCCTCCGCGCCGAAGGGGAAACCCTGATTCAAGGCGCCGAATCCGCCGCCATCAGCTTCCCCGAGTTCTTCGACCTGTTAGACCTCGTGGCCGAACGCTAACTGCGCCCGGACGATTGTCATTGTGAGTGTGTCATCCTGAGCGCCGCAAGCTTGGGGCCCCACACAGTGGGGTAAGCGGCGCGAAGGATCTGCTTTCCTTTTTTGCGACCGATCAAGTATCAGGCAAGATAAGCTGACCAGAAACCAGCTCGAAAACAAAGGCCCGGCTTTCGCCGGGCCTTTGTGCGGTTTAACCACGTTAGTTGCTTGATGGCGGAGTCGTCGGCTGGGCTGGCATCGCGGAAGGAGTTGCTGCAGGCTGTGCACTCACCGGCTGTACTCCGGGAACCGTCGGTGCCGTATTCACCGTGCCCTTTGCCGCATCCGAGAGGTTGATCCCATATTCCTGCAGAGTAATAGCCAGCATCTGGTAAAGGCTTGCTCGAGCGTTCGCATAAGACGCATTGGCAGCAATCAGGTTGTTCTCGGCCGTCGCCAGGTTTCTTTCCTGCAGCAGCACATTGGCGGTGGTAGATGCGCCAAGATGCAGCTTCTTCTGTTCCGCGTCAAGGCTTTGCCGTGCATAATCGCGAGCCGCTAATGACGCCTGCACCTCTGCACGGTCGTTGGTCAATGCGAACTGCGCATTCACCACCTGCATGCGGATCTGTGTATAGAGCTGTGCCAGCCTCAACTCAGCCTGGCGATACTCCATCAGCGATCTCGCCTGAACCGATTGCGCCTGGCGGTTGCGAATTGGAATGTTCAACGTGAAACCCACTCCCTTGTCCGGCGCCGAACCGTTGTACAGATTGGTCAGCACTGTTCCGTATCCCGTCGAGGGCAGCGTGCCTGGTGGATAGGGTTGCCCGGTACCGAAGTTAACCCAGTCCGGATTCTGCGACCCACCCAGCGCACTGGATCCGTAGAAACCATACGCGTCGAGCGCCGGAAGCAGCGCATTGCGCGCACCCTTCAGAGTGATCTCATCGTTGCGCAGCGTCAGCGCGGCCTGCTCCAGTTCCGGCCGGTTCTTGAATGCCGACTGCACCAGGTCCTCGACCGGCTGGTTCTCTTCGGGAATCTGATCGAGGCTGATACGATCCGTCGGAATAACCGGTGCCGTCGCCAGCTTTGGGTCGTTCAGGTTGCGCGCAATCGCCTGCTTGATGATCTGCTGCTGATAATTCAACTGGTTCTCTGAACTGATGAGGGCCTGTCGATCGGTCGCTACCGTGGAGTCGGCCTGCACTACGTCCAGCGGAGCCATGGTGCCAATCTCCAGCTGCTTATGCGTATCCGACGAGAGCTTCGTGCTTTGGTCCAGCGCGCGTTGTTTCGCCTGCACATCCTCATACGCGCTTACAAGGCCCCAATAGATGC
Organism: Occallatibacter sp.; assembly: GCF_049802275.1. Taxonomy (NCBI): domain Bacteria; kingdom Pseudomonadati; phylum Acidobacteriota; class Terriglobia; order Terriglobales; family Acidobacteriaceae; genus Occallatibacter; species Occallatibacter sp. Next base: position 2,565 of record NZ_JBARMD010000569.1, read on the forward strand.
TCTCCACCTGGTTCACGGTATACAGAATCTGCTGCCGGAACGACGAATCCGTGATGCGCCTGTCGTTTTGCGCCTGGTACAGGAATCGCTTGTTCATCCATATACCGGCGCCTGCCAACAAGTGCTGGGTTAGCGTCGCCTTAAAGATCGAGTTCAGTTCCGGGCTATACGCCGAAAACGGATTGTCACTCGTGAGTCGCGTATTTGTGATGCCTGCCGTCAGTTGAGCGCCCGTAATGAATCCCTGGGTGTAGGAGAAGTTATATTCGTTGGTATTCGTCGTCAGCGAAGACTTGCCGCCCGAAAACAGCGTATTTGCCTGCGGCGCAGTTGCGCGTTCAAACTGGATGGTGCCGGTCACTATTGGATCGCGATACTCCGGCAATCCTCCGGCGCCCGCCGTGGTAAAGCTCTGTCCCGCGATTCCGGATCCGGCGCCGCCCGATCCGACTGTGGTGCCACCCGGGCCGCCGCCGGTCACCAGCGTTGATACCGACCCGCCCAGCGTGCCAGTCACCAGCCCTGATGGCGCTCCGAGCGGTGCGGCACCGGTCTTGGTGCGCAGAATATCGGTATCCGCGATGTCCAGGTTGTAGCGCGTTATGGCGATGTCGTAGTTGTTCTCGATGGCCAACGCAATGGCATCCGAAAGGCTTAGGTAGATCTTCCCGTCCTTGACCAGGTTGTCAAGGCGCACTGAGTTCGCAAAATCCGCCTTCGGAATCGTCGTCGGCCTGTACACATTGATCGGATTACCCAGCATCGGTGCGAACGGATTTGAATAGTCGCGGCTCGTCGATCGCAAATCCAGCGGCTTCGTCAGCACTGGCGCCGGAGCAACCGGTAACTGCGACGATTCCTTTTCCGGATGCTTCGCACCCGCTCCGGCTACGCCGCCTGACGGCTCCTGTGCAAATCCTGCTGGCACTCCCGCAGCCAATGTCAGCATTACCGCCGTAAAGGCCCGCAAACGCTGCGCTGCATTGCGCCTTACAAGACCACTGGCCGTTTTTCTGTCTTCAAACACACCAATACCGAACAATTGCATGTTTCCTCTCCACGAGTCGCTGAGGCATGTGGGGTGCCGTTCTACGTGACGTCCAGAGAACCGTTCCGGACGCAAATTTGTGATTCTGCGCGGCGTATTTTTCGTTCCCTTGCTCCACTTTGACCGTTGGGTCAATAAGCTTTACGCGCACTGCGGGCATTTCGTTCCATCGTTCCACAACACCCCGCACGCGTGCTGGCACGAAAAGCTGAGTATATCTCACTGGATGCAACTGACCGGATCACCCCTTTTGGTCAATTACCCTGTTATCTACCCTGTTTTCTAAACTGGTTTCCGTGACAGAACTCACCCAGACCGTGCCGCAACATAATCAGACGTGGAAGCTCACCCTCGCTTATGACGGCACCGACTTCCACGGCTGGCAAATCCAGCCGGGCCAATACACTATCCAGGGCGAATTGCAATCCGCCCTCGGGCGCATCGTGGGCGAGTCCCCGCTGCCACAGGGTTCCGGCCGCACCGACGCTGGCGTACACGCTCTGGCGCAGGTCGCCAGTCTCACCCTTCAGGCGCGCATCCCACCCGCCAACCTTGTTCGCGCTCTCAACCGCACCTTGCCCGGATCAATCCGCGTCCTCACCGCAGAGATCGTCGCCGACACTTTCCACGCCCGCCACTCCGCGGTCGCCAAAACCTACGAATACCGCGTACTCCCCATTGAGCCCGCCGTACCTCAGATATGCCCGCCGTTCCTCGCGCGCTACGTCTACCCTTACTCGTGGCCCGTAAACCTCGCCAGTCTCGACGCTGCTTCGGCAGCCTTTCTTGGCGAGCACGATTTCCGCAGCTTTGCCGCATCCGATCCCGATCTCGCCACCCGCTCCCAAGGCTCCGTTCACCAATCAGGCGAAGACACGGCAATTCAAACTCAGCCCCGCACCGCGATTCGCACCATCCACTCCTCCGCATGGCACGCACAAACCACCGATGGCTTCCATCTCCTCATCTATCGTGTTCGCGGCAACGGATTTCTGCACCACATGGTGCGCAATCTCGTCGGCACCATTCTCGACGTAGCCCGGGGCTACATGCGAATTGAAGACATCCCCGCAATTCTTGCCGCCCAGAATCGCGCTCTCGCCGGCCCTACCGCACCGGCTCGCGGCCTCTTTCTGCATTCCGTTGAATACGACGAGAATGAATAGTTATTTAGGGCGCGATAAATCAACATCACATTCCGCTAACGAATCTCCTGCTACCCTGAAAGCAAATGGCGATGTTCTCGCGCAGCTCGGCCTTCACCCGCGTTACGGCAATCGCCGCCCAGCGCGCGGTTCACGCTGCATTCACATGGCTGCACAACAATCCAAAGACCCTCATCGACCTCCAGTCCGAGCTTGTCGCCATTCCCGCACCACCGTTTGGAGAAGAGGCCCGCTCGCAATGGATCGCCGCACGCTTCGCCGAGATCGGCCTCGTCAACATCCGCACCGACGTCCTCTGCAACGTAACGGGATTCGTTCCTGCAACCAATCTCCCGCCTGACAGTACCGGCCCCGTCATCGTCCTCTCCGCGCATCTCGACACTGTCTTCCCCGCCGCAACGCCGCTCAATCCTGTTGTCACCCGCGACAATGGAGCCAACCGCATCGCTGCTCCCGGCGCTTGCGACAACGCCGCCGGAGTCATCGGCATGCTTGCGGTCGCGCAGGCCCTCGTCCATGCCAAGGTGAAACTCGCCGCACCCATCGTGGTGCTCGGGAACGTCGGCGAAGAAGGCGAAGGCGATCTGCGAGGCGTCCGCCACTTTTACCAGGAGCCCGCCCTCGCCGGTCGCGTAGCTGCGCACATCGTGCTCGAC
>NZ_JBARMD010000570.1:0-4793 GCF_049802275.1 Occallatibacter sp.
GCCGAGCGGTGTGGAGTGCGGCAGATTGCGCGCGCTGGACCAGATCGAAGACAGCCTTCATCTTGTCGGTCGGCTTGCCGAGAACGAAGGTGCGGGTAATGTCGGACTGATAGCCTTCGACAGAGCAGCCGTCGTCAAGCATGAGGATGGATCCCTCGCGCAGAGTTTGCGGCTTGGCCGAGCCGTGAGGGACGGCCGTGAACTCGTCGACGTTGAGACTGGCTTCGCCTTCAAACCCTACCCTGCGGTAGGCGGCGGCGACGAGGCCGTGAACATCGACGGTGGTCATGCCGGGAGTGAGTGACTGCGCGACCGCGCGGTAGACAAGCAAGGTTGCGCGGCAGGCGAGACGCATGCATTCGATTTCATGCGCACTTTTGATCATGCGGCAGCCGGCAGTGATGGGCGTTGCCGAAACGATGTTGAGATGCGGGCTTGCGGAGCGGATGCCCTCCGCGAAGACGAAGGCCATATGCTCGTCGAGGCCGATGGTAGCGGTGGCGAGTCCGCGATCGTTCAGGCCCCTGCCAAGTGCGACGTAGGGGCTTTCGTCCTCTTGCCAGGTGAGGATGTCGATGTTGCCGGCGAGCGGGCCGGCGGCGAGAAGCTCGGTGGCGCGACCTTCTTCAAAAGCGGGGCAGACCAGGAAGGGCTTGCTGCGCGCGGGGAGGACGAGAGCCCAGAGGCGTTCGCCGCCATAGAGACGCAGATCGGCGAAGTAGACGGAAGAACTGGTAGAGTTTGCGAGAACAATGGCGTCGATCTTCGCGGACGTCATGAGTTGCCGGGCGCGTTCAATGCGGGCTTGGCGCTCGGCATTGGTAAAGGGGCGAGCGTTGCCGGAGAGATCAGGGAGAGCGGCAATCGCCCTCGGTGCAACTGGTGATCCGTGCGCTGCTCGTGATGAGAGGATGGTGGCTGCGATAGTCGCAGTCGCTGCGCCGAGAAAGTTGCGACGAGTAAGCGCGAGATTACGGGACATGGGCCTCCGGGGACTAAGGGACAGGATTTATCTAGACTAATGGGTACAAATGCGTCGAGCGCGTTCTAATTTCAAGTCCAATTGACAGGCATTGCGATGGGATGCGAGTCTCCAAGGACGCTTCCGCAGAGCTTCCAAACCCCTATCGAGAAAGAGAAACAATGAAGAAAGTGATTTTCGGATTGATGATGGGCATTGTTTGCCTGCCCACAGGAATGGCAGCCGCTCCCGCCGATGTAACTGCACCAATTCGTCAGTTCATTGATGGATTCAACTCAGGCGATACGAAGTCGGCTTTTGAAGCGTATGCGAAGGGTGATATCACGATCATTGATGAGTTTGCTCCGCATGTATGGATGGGACCTCATGCAGCGCAGGATTGGGCTGCGGATTTCGAAAAGAACGCGAAGGCCACAGGCGTCACGGATGCGAAGGTGACCTACAACGCTGCCGTGCGGACGGAGGTCGAAGGCGATGTTGCGTACGTGGTGATGCCTACCGGGTATGTCTACAAACTTAAGGGCATACCGATGGAAGAGAAGGGACAAATCACGGTTGCGCTGCATAAGGAGAAGGATGGCTGGAAGATGCGTGGATGGGCCTGGGCGGGATTGAAGCCGCATCCGGCGAAGTAGAGATCGGTCGATTCAGATACTTAGTTATGGTTCGTGCTTTACCATCCATGATGCGAAAGGAGCATCATGGATGGGGCACCCTGCATCCCGGTATCCGGGCGGTCTTATATCCTCGATAAATTGGGCATCCTTTCGGTTGCTCTTTTTCATTGTGCGCTGGAAATCTCGAGGGTGATGCAGTACTGCTGGGTGAGCTCGCACTGCAGCATGTCTTCGGCCAACAAGTTCCAGCCGACAAAGCCTGCGAATTTTCCGTTAGGGGATTGCTCGATTGTTGGAGCGAGGCCATCTCCGGTTTCGGCGTCGTAGTCTTCGTGCATCGATCCCCATTTTGCAATATCGCGATCGATATCGGTTGCGAGCGTGACAGCCAGCCAGCGGGCTTCCTCGTTGAATCCGTAGCGGCGCAGCGCGATCCAGTCCAGGAAATTCGCATTGATCCAGATGGGGCCGCGCCAGTTCGAGTAGGGGGTAATGATGGCCTGGTTGTTGTAAGCGGGATTGAAGCGCGAGAGGCTGCGGAAACCGTGCTCCGAGCGCATCTGCGTAGCGTTGAGCAGGTAGAGCGAGATCATTCGCCGGCCTTCCTCCCGTGGTACAAGGCCATCGACGAGCGGCAGGAAGTTGGACCACGCGACAACGCGGATGACCGCCCCGGTGTCGCGACGGCGGTTCCAGAACATGGCGTCTTGCGGAGACCATAGCTGACGCTGGATGGCGTGCCGCGTGGCGAGGGCTTCAGCCTGGTACACCTTGGCATCAGCCGAATCGCCAAGATGAGTGGCGATGGCGGACATGGCAAGGTATTCGCGCATGGCGTACACCGATGCATCGACGGCGAGGATGGCGCTGCGGTCGCTGGGATCGTTGGTGAGGGCGGCATTGTTGTCAGCGCCGGACTGCATGGCATTGTCCCAGAACCAGAGCTTCCACTTTTCGTCGTATTGCGTGCGGCGGCGGTAATCGAGGACGCGTTTCATCGCGGGCCAGACGGGGCGGATCCATTCGTAGTCGTGCAGATCTTCGGCAGCGATGACGGCGCCTTGCGCGAGAAACGGCTTCATCGCAAATTTTCCGAACAAGGGGCGCGGGCCTTTGGGCGTGATGCAGCCGGCCACATAACCTTCGGCATCGGCAGAACCGGCGAAGCCAAGCACCCAGTCGCGAAGGTACTTTGCATTGGCGGGATTCTGGTTCGCCCAGTGAAGGCCGATGAAGAAGCCGTCCCAGTCCCACATCTGGTTGTAGTAGCCGGCGGGGATGAGGTAGGGGTACTTGATGTATCCGTCGGCGGGGCGAATGGTCTGGGGAGCAAGGCGGTCGAAGTCGGTGGTGAGATTGTGCAGGAGGGCGACGGGATCTGGTTGCTCAGGTGGAGATTGGGCGAGGGAGAGGGAAATGGAGGCCAGGAGCGTTGCGATGAGAGCAAAGGGAGTGCGTAAGTTCACGGAAGAAATGATACCGCTGCCTATGCGGCCGGTCTGTGTTCGTGCTTTCCCACCCATGTCGCGGTGAAGCTGTGCCATGGGTGGGGCGCCCCAGCACCCGCGCTGGACCCAGACTGAAAAAGAACAACTGCAGGTTTCTCCACTGCGCTTCGCTCCGGTCGAAATGACAGAGCTTGAATAAGAACGCTCATCATAATGACAGAGGTTGAATGAGAATGCGCTCAGACTGGGACGACTTCGCTGACCTGCACGACGCTTTCGCCACTGTAGTATTTGCGCTGGTCGGCGATCAACTCTGGAGCGGTGGCGGCGAGGGCGGTGTCGAGTTGCAGCATTGTTTCGAAGTAGAGATGGCCGATGGCGTGGTGGTGTGAGGGCGTTCCGGGAGGGAAGGCTCCGATGCCGCGGTCAACCTCGATCCGGACGAGCCCGCGGGGCAGAAGGAGTTGGCGCGCCAGTATGAGGTGCGGACCGAGGTAGTAGTTCCAGTCAAACGTAGACTCCGGCGTAGCGGGATACATCACGGTGAGACGGATCATGGGTTCGGAATACTAGGCAGGCGGAATGGCTGTCAACCAGAACACAGAAGAATGAACCAAGCTGATCTCGAATAATCGATGGATGAGCGGGTTGAACCCTATTGAAAATGCAGCATTACGTTGAATGCCGAGGGGGACCCATCGAGATATTGAATGTGAGCCTGCGCTGCTGTATCGGATGGCCAGGAGGCGGAGTTCTCCTTGAGCCAATCCTTCAACAGTTGCGGGTTGTAGCATCTGCCTTCAAGCTCGATCCATGAGGCTTGCAATTGCCGCGCAACGCCGGCGCGGGGTTCCACTCCTTCGAGGAGAAGCTTGCCGAAGCTGACCAGCCTGCCCTGATCCATATCAATGGTCAGGCTGACGACGTGACGGCGGTTGTCGTATTGCAGCTTCGGAATTGCGCCGAAGTTCGCGTAGCCATCATCGGCGTATAGGTTCTTGAGGTTTTCAATTCCTTTTCCAATGACGATTGTATTGAAGACAGCGCCATCCTCAAGGGGGATCTGTGTTCGCAGTTGAGCGAAAGGAAAGACGGTGCCGCCGGGGTCAGCGGTGAATGTGATTCCGCTGAGGCGGTACTGATCGCGGGCATGAATTTCGAATGTAAAGTCGGCATCGCAGGTGTACTGGGCGTGGCGCGGTCGCGTGATCTTCACGTCATTGACTTCCGCGAATTCATATCCGGACTCGCGGAGTTTTAGACGCACACGCTCTGAGAGTTCGTCGACGTTGTAGGTACGGCCCTGGAAGGCGTGCACAATGTTCTGCCGCATGGGGCGCGAAAGGTCAGTGGATTTGAGAGTCAGTTTGTGGACGCGATAGACGCCCGAGGGTGGCGCGGATTGGCTCTGGGCAACTGCGGCGACGGGGAGAAGCGCGAAGAGTGCGATGAAGATCCGAATGCGCATGGCGACTCCGGGCTTTTGGGGAATCCGCGGCCAATCCTGGCCTGCCAAATTGGACGCCGGCGGCGAAGAAAAGTATTTTACCGCAAGCCCAGATTGCCTGGACTAGGACGCAGGCAGGATCTCGATGTAGTCGAGGGCCGCGGGGTCTTTCCCGTCTGGGGTTCCCACGATGCGGACGGTGTCGCCGGGTTTCAGAATAGCGTTGTGGACGATGTGACGGGTCGAGTTGTCTCCGTGAGGTCGAGGTGTGGGGAAGATGGCATCGGCAAGCCAGGAGG
>NZ_JBARMD010000571.1:0-5770 GCF_049802275.1 Occallatibacter sp.
GGATGGACCTGGCATGCAAGCAAGAAGCCTGCGGATTGGTATCGGTGTGGCACTTCTCCTGGTTGGATACATGATGGGGATGCACACTTCAACCTCAATTCATGCGGAAATGAAAGTAACTGTACCAACGGGTTATGGAAAAGTTGTCGCAGGCGATAGCTCTTCGCTCTGGTTCGAAGACTCAGCCGGCACGCTTCGGCAGGTCAACATACCAGCCGGTAATACGATTTTCACCATCACTCGACAAAGATGAATTTCTGTGGGGGGAGTCTCCGGGGGAGTCCTCACTGACCGTCCGTCCTCCCCCGTTATTCCGGCGGCGGCTCTTTAATGCAGAACGGGGATCTATTCGTTATCCCAGCAGCGCGTCGACAAAGGCTTCGGGGGAGAACTCCAGCAAGTCGCTCATCTGCTCGCCTACGCCTACAAACCTCACGGGGAGATTAAGTTCGCGCGCGATGGCTACGGCGATACCGCCCTTTGCTGTTCCGTCAAGCTTGGTGAGGACGATGCCTGTGGCGCCGGCGGACTGCGTGAACTGGCGGGCCTGCTGAAGACCGTTCTGGCCGGTGGTGGCGTCCATGACGAGCAGAACTTCGTGCGGTGCGCCGGGGATGAGCCTGGATGCTGTGCGGCGCATTTTGTCGAGCTCGTCCATGAGTCCGGACTTGGTGTGGAGGCGTCCGGCGGTGTCAACGATGAGTTCGGCAATGTTGCGGGCTTTGGCGGCGCTGGCTGCGTCGTAGAGGACCGCGGCGGGATCGCCGCCCTGACGGGTCTTGATCATTTCGACGCCACTGCGACCGGCCCAGACTTCAAGCTGTTCTATTGCTGCGGCGCGGAAAGTGTCGGCGGCGCAGAGGAGCACAGATTTGTCCTGCGCGCGATACCATGCGGCGAGCTTGCCGCTGGTGGTGGTTTTGCCGGTGCCGTTTACGCCGACGAGGAAAGTGACTTTGGGCGTCACTGAGGGGTTTGCGACGGGGCGCATCGGAGCTTCAAGAATTCCGCGCAGTTGGGTCTTCAGCAAGTCGCGCAGTTCAGCGCCGCCCTCAATGGCTTGTTTGCGGGCGCGTTCGCGCAGAGCTTCAAGAATCTCGGTCGTGGTCTGCACGCCGATGTCGCTCATAATGAGTGCGGTTTCGAGTTCTTCGAGCGATGACTCGTCGACCTCGCGGGTGAGCGCAACTATCTCGTTAATACGCGAGGAAAAGGTTTCGCGCGTGCGCGTCACTGCCTCGCGCATACGTGAAAAGAAACCTGATTTCTGGCCTGGCTCCTCTGCGGCGGCTTGCGCTTCCTGATCTTTCTTCTTGTCTTTCGGTTCTTCGTCGTAGCCGGTAAATAGCGTGATCATTGCGAATGTATCCAGTCTTGAGTCTAGAGCATTGCACACTTCGGCGCGAAATCCCCGGCAGAACTGCTGTCATTTCAACGAAACGCATTCCGGCTCTTGTGCACTAGGATGTTAGGGAATCAGGGCTGCAAGTTCTGAAGTGTTGGAGGAGAGCGCCATGAGGAACGTCCAACAGAACTCCATCTTCGTTACGATCTTTCTTGCTTTTGTCCTGGCGGCATCGGGGGTCGGTCAGAATCCCCCGGTTCCGCCGCCGATTCCTGCTGTCAGTGACATTCACCAGGGGTTCATCTACCAGATCGTTACGGACCGTTTTTTCAATGGCGACAGCAGTAACGATGATCCTTCGCAGAGTGCGGGGGAATTTGACTCCAAAGGATTCACGACGCCGGTGAATTGGCGTGATTACTGGGGCGGCGATCTTGCGGGGCTTACGCAGAAGCTGGCGTATCTGAAGTCGATGGGGGTAGCGGCGATATGGATTTCGCCGCCGATCGACAATGCGAACAAGCCGGACGGCGGAGGCGCGAGCGGATATCACGGTTACTGGCCGCGCGACATGATGCGGATCGAAGAGCACTTTGGCGATGCGGGAAATAGCTGGGCTGCATTCGACCAACTTAGCGCGGCGGCGCATGCGAATGGGATCAAGGTAATTGTGGATTTTGTGGCCAACCATACCAATGACATTGGCGTGGGGGAGAACGGAGCGCTCTACAACAACGGCGTAAAGGTGACGGACTATTCGAGCGATACCGGGCTAACTCCGTACTATCACCACACGCCGAATATGTCAGACTTCGAGGATCGATACCAGTTGCAGTACGACACGCTGTTCGGGTTGGCCGATCTGGACCAGACGAATCCGTGGGTGGACAACTACATCAAGGCGGCGGTTGCGCAATTGCTGGCGCATGGCGCAGATGGCTTTCGCTTCGACGCCGTAAAACATGTGAACTGGGGGTGGGAGTACAGCCTCGAGAATTCAATTGCTAACTGGACAGGACCGAAGACATTGCCCACCGCGGCCGAGAGGCCTTTTGTATTTGGTGAGTGGCTTGAGGGGGCGGGCGATCCGCTATATGCCGATTCAGTGAAGTTTTCGAACCGGAGCGGGATGAACCTGCTGGATTATCCGCTTTACGGGCCGGTTGTGGATGTGTTTGCGAAGGGGAAGAGTTTCAAAGAGATTGACAGCGAATTGGAATTCGAAGCGTCGGGCGATTCAAGCAGAAATGCGAAGGGCTTCGCACAGCCGAACGATCTGGTCACCTTCTTTGACAACCACGACAATCCGCGGATTCAGTCGATGGGCGCGGATGCGATGGCGGTGAAGCAGGCGCTGGCTTTCATCTTCACGTGCCGCGGCGTGCCGGTGGTGTACTACGGCGACGAGCAGTATCTGCATAACGACACTGGTGGCGGCAACGATCCTTACGACCGCAATGCGATGACCAGTTTTGGCACGACGGATGCGGTCACTCTGATTCAGTATCTGGCTGCATTGCGGGCTTCGAATCCTGCGATTGCCTATGGGACGATGCAGCAGCGCTGGATTAACGACGATGTCTACGTCTACGAACGCAGGCTTGGCGACAATGTAGTGCTGGTGGCGATCAACAAAAGCGGGACGAACGACCAGGCGATCAGTGGACTCCTCACTTCACTTGCTCCGAGGTCGTATTCCGATTATCTGAATGGGACGATGGGCGGGGTCGGTCTGACGGTTTCTGCCGCAGCAGTAGGAAATAATCCGGCGGCCGATTTCACGATTCCGCATCGCAGTGTGTCGATCTGGGTGGCTACGGCTGGGGCGGTACTTGCGATTGGAAGTATCACGCCGCGGGTTGCGAATCCGGGAGCTTTGGTGACGATCAGTGGTACGGGCTTCGGGACGACAGCAGGGGCGGTACATTTTTCGGCGGGTGGAGTGCAGAAGAAGGCCACAGTGGTGCGATGGAGCGATGGGGAAATCACCGCGACTGTACCGAAACTTAACGGCGGACCGGCTCAGGTGACGGTCACTCGAGGGTCAAGTACTTCTGGTGCGGCTCCATTCTTCGTTTCCACGGGCAACTTGGTTCCAGTGAACTTCTCTGTTGCGGGTGTGCCGGTGCTCGCCTCTGGCGACGTGGTGATGCTGACGGGCAACGCGGCAGAGCTGGGCAGCTGGTCGACTACGTGGAATGGCGCGGACGGGCCTGCGGTTATTCCGGCTGTGGGATCGGCGCTTCTCACGGCGTCGGTGTCTGCAGGCAGCAAAGTTGAGTTCAAATTCTTTGTGTTGCATCCGAATGGATCGGTGGCCTGGGAAGGCGGTGCGAATCATGCTTACTCGATTCCGTCTGCCGGGGTGGGCGCAATCAGCGTGAGTTGGCAACAATGATTCGCCGCATCGGCAGAAAATGCGACCGGATCAAAACATTTGCACAATTTTTGCTTGAATTGGTGAGAGGGGCTGCGGAAGAATTTGCAGACGGCCCGCGAGTCCCCAATGCATTCGCGGGGGAGGAAACGATGAGTCAAGTACGTGTATTGGTTGGAACCAAAAAGGGAGCGTTCATCCTTACATCGGATGGGAAGCGGGACAAATGGGACGTGAGCGGCCCATTCTTCGCGGGGTGGGAGATTTACCACATGAAGGGCTCGCCGGTGGACCTGGAGCGCATTTACGTTTCGCAGACCAGCGGATGGTTCGGCCAGCTTTTGCAGGCGTCGAACGACGGCGGGAAGACCTGGTTCCAGCCTGGCGTGAAGCCGGAAGACGCGGGTCCGCCTGTCTTTCCGGCGAAGGCGTCGAATCGCTTTGTATACGACTCGTCGGAGCAGAGCGGCACGCCCTTGACGACACACCAGTGGTATGACGGCACACAAAAGCCATGGGAGTTCAAGCGCGTGTGGCACGTTGAGCCTTCGCTGACGGATGCGAATACTGTTTACGCGGGCGTGGAGGACGCTGCGATCTTCCGATCGAGCGACGGCGGCGAGAGTTGGCGCGAAATGCCGGGACTGCGCGGACATGGTACCGGTCCTGACTGGCAGCCAGGCGCGGGAGGGATGTGCCTGCACTCGATCATTCTTGATCCGAGCAATCCGGATCGCATTTACATTGCGATTTCGGCGGCGGGAGCTTTTCGCACCGATGATGGCGGCAAGACTTGGAAGCCGATCAACAAGGGGCTGTACTCGAAGTACATTCCTAATCCAACCGCAGACGTGGGGCACTGTGTGCATCACATTGCGATGAATCCGAAACGGCCGGGAACGCTTTTCATGCAAAAGCACTGGGACGTCATGCGCTCGGACGATGCGGGCGACAACTGGACGAAGATCAGCGGCAATCTGCCAACCGATTTTGGTTTTGTCATCGACATCAATTCAAACGAGCCGGACACGGTTTACGTGGTTCCGATCAAGAGCGACTCGGAACATTTTCCGCTGGACGGCAAGTTGCGCGTGTATCGCAGCAAGAGCGGCGGCAATGAGTGGGAGGAACTCGCGAAGGGGCTGCCGGAGAAGGACTGCTACGTGAACGTGCTGCGCGACGCGATGGCCGTGGACAAGCTGGATAAATGCGGCGTGTACTTCGGCACCACTGGCGGGCAGGTGTATGTGTCGCCGGATGGAGGCGACCAGTGGAAGGCAATTGTGCACGATCTGCCGGCGGTACTGTCGGTTGAAGTGCAGACACTGGCGTAACCACCTGCGGTGGGGCAGACGCGCCTTCGGCGCCCCACTCAGCAGAAATGAGAGATGCAATAACTGGCGATGCCCGACTCGGTCCACAATGTTCGCGTGCAGATTCCGTATCATCTGCGGAATCTCGCACGCGTTGATGGAGATGTGACGCTGGAGATTTCAGGTCCGGTCACGCTGCGGTCGGTGCTGGATGCGTTAGAGGCGCGATATCCGATGCTGTGCGGGACCATTCGCGAACACGATACGCTCAAGCGGCGGCCGTTTCTGCGGTTCTTTGCGTGCGAAGAAGACTTATCGCACCAGTCACCCGATGCGCCGTTGCCGGAGTCGGTGGCCGATGGGAAGGAACCGCTGCTAATCATTGGAGCGATTGCGGGGGGATAGGGAACGGAACAGTTAACTTCGCCGGTTTGGTGGGTTAGTGTTCCCCCTTGCCGGGGCGTAGCATCAATTCGCGGATGGCTTCCCGTGGATCTTTACCATGTTCGAGAATCATTTCCATCTGCTCAGTGATGGGCATTTCAATCTTGTGCTGGCGAGCGAGGCCCAGGGCGGCACGGGAAGTCAGCACGCCTTCGGCTACTTTGCCTCCCAGGCTCTCAAGGATCTCGGGGAGCTTTCGACCCTGGCCTAGCGCCTGGCCTACGGTGCGGTTGCGGGAGAGTGACCCGGTGCAGGTGAGCACCAGGTCGCCGATCCCGCTGAGGCCGGCAA
>NZ_JBARMD010000572.1:0-17263 GCF_049802275.1 Occallatibacter sp.
AGCCGAAGGCGCCGAGCATCAGTTGGCCGAGGTGGTAGGTGGGCATGAGCACGGCAATCTTTTGCATGAAGTGCGGCAGGAACATGAGAGGCACCCAGAGTCCGCCGCAGAAGCTCATGGGCAGATAAATCATGTTGGTTATGCCGGGAGCGGAACTGAAGGGAACCAGCAAAGCCAGCGCCAAGCCCATGCAGACGAAGGGAACGACGCCGACTACAGTAAGGGCGATCATACAAATGAACTCAATGGGACTTAAAGTGACGTGCCCAAGGGTGATTCCGATCAAGGCGAGCAAACTTACGATAAGGATTCCGAAAAACACGGCGGAGCAGCATTTCGCGAGAACGTAGGCGAGCGGAGGCATGGGGCTAGCGCGCTTAAGATCGAGCCATCCGGCAGCTAAATCCGCAGCCAAACCCACGCCGACACCGAACAGAGCTGCACCCACCATGCCAAACACTGCATAGCTGGCGAGTACATATTTCGCCACCGAGATGGCGCCGATCTGCTGTCCCCGGTTCATGATGATTCCGAAGAAGAGATAGAACACCACGGGGAAGCCAACGACGGACAAAGAGAAGCTGCGCGTGCGCACGAGCCGAATGAACTCATAGCGGGCTTCGCGTAAGAAGATTGGTAAATTGCGAGTGAAAGAGGGGGTGCGGGGAAGTACAAACGTCGTGGTGGACATGAGTCTCTCCTATTCAAAGTGATGGTCCGGAGGGTTACGCTCCGGATCAGTAGGAATTTTGTTAATGAAACAATCGGTGCTCGGACTATTCACGGTCGCCGGTGAGAGCGAGAAATGCATCTTCGAGTTTGGGACTTTGCACATCAATCGAGTGAAGGGACGGGTCGAGTGCGAGAAGCTCGCGCAGAATCATCTCGGGCTGGCTCGCGAGAATTGTTGTGACCTCGCCATTGACCGAGACGCTTGTGACCCCAGGAATGTTCAACAAAGCATGCGTCGAGATGGTAGTCGAGCAACGGATGATTTTGACCCTGCCGCTTTTTGTCTCGCCGGATGCGACGGAACCAAGAGATTTGACTTCGGCTGGTGTACCCTGGCAAACGATGCGACCTTTATCAATAACCACGATGCGTTGCGCAAGAGAATCAGCTTCCTCAAGGTAGTGCGTGGTGAGCAGCACTGTCTTACCGCGCGTGGCGAGCAATTCGATCTGCGCCCACATGGCACGCCGAGATTTGATGTCGAGCCCCACGGTCGGCTCATCGAGAAAAATAAGATCCGGGTTGCCTGCCAGGGCAATCGCGAATAGCACCCGCTGTTTTTGGCCTCCCGAAAGCTGGCCAAACAAGCGCGATTCGATATCGCCCAGGCCGGCGACCTCAATGATGTCGGCGTATGCCATCGGGTTGGGATAGTAGCCCCTGAAGACCTCGATGTGCTCGCGCACACGAAGCATCTCTGGAGCCCGACCACCCTGCAGCATCACTCCGGTGCGTAGACGCGCGGTGTGATTGCGCGGGTCAGCCCCAAAGATGCTGACGACACCGGAAGTTGGCGAACTGAGACCCATGAGAAGCTTGACCGCGGTGGACTTTCCAGCTCCGTTGGGACCAAGCAGAGCGACGACCTCGCCGCGTCGGAGGGTAAGAGTGAGATTGTCGAGCGCGACTACACCGTTGGGAAATCGCTTGGTGACCCGGCTGAGTGAGGCGACAGCTTCGATTTTTGGGCATTGTGCGGTTGCTGCAAAGGCCTGGGGAAGTTCAAGAACTGCGCTCATGGCTCGCTCCTTGTGCGATCTTGATCACTACCAAATCGAGTATGGAAGCGAGCCGGCTGAGATTGAAGTGCAGGAAGTAAGGAAAACTCGGTGACATTTGTCATGCGAACGATTTTCTTGGCGTCCAGGAGGCCCGACACAGGAGCCGATCCAAGTGAACAGAATCTCTTGCAGATTGAGAGGCAACGTATAACATTTCAGGCTAGAAAACAACGATGCTGCGTGCCGTGCGAAAAGCCATGGCGCTACTTCCAATTGCCGAACTTTTGATTGGCTTCTTCTCCCCGCCAGAACTCGGCACCAAGCCCTGCAAGCGCGAACGTCAGACATGTGCAAATGTTGAAAGAGAAGCAGGCGGCATGGCTCGTTGAACATCCCTTGCTGATGAAGGTCTCCCAGGTCCAGTTTGGAGCCGTGCCTGGAGACGTCATAACGAGCGCCTACTGGCACTTGATGAAGGCCGTCTCCGGTCACCCGCATCCGCAGCATCAATGTATTATGCGGGGATGATCGCCGCTAAACCGATGCGTGTCTCACAACGGACCTGGGAATATGCCGTGAAGCCGACCGGAATCGCCGGCTTCTTCGTGCTGGTTGCACTGCTTTGGACGTTTCCCCTGCAGCACGTTATTTCTTATCCATTCGTGTTTCTTTTCTTCGGGGCGATCATCGGAAGCGCCTGGTTTGGCGGTTTCATGGCGGGAATCGTGGCAACGGGCATGTCCTATGGACTCATTACATTCTTTTTTGTTCCCCCTCTCTATTCAATCTCGGTGAACCAAGAGTCTAGAAGCTTCGTCGCGTCGTTCGTGTTATGTGCCATCGTGATAACCGCAATCAGTGCGGCCCGAAAGAAGGGCGAGATGGCAATTCGAAACGCGAAAGACGAGTTGGAGAGGAGGGTTGACGAGCGAACGGCAGACTTACAACTCTCTAATCAAGAGATCCTTGGGCGAGAGCGTCAACTTCTTCTGCTTGCTGAAGCTATCCCTCAGCAAATCTGGTCTGCGGATCCCAATGGTTCAGTTGAGTATTGTAATCATAATTTGCTTTCGTACATTGGCAGAAGATCTGAAGGACTAAAGGGAGAGGCGTTCTATGGCATCTTTCATGCTGAGGATAGGGCGCCATTCCGGAGGAGTTGGGACGATGCACGAATAGCTGAAGACAACTTTGAGATCCAAGCTCGAGTCCTTGGAATGAACGGAGCCTATCGATGGTTCCTCATTCGTGGCATTCCCCAGCGTGCTGCCGACGGCAAGATCGTGCGCTGGTATGGAGTACACGTAGACATCGAAGACCAGCAACGCGCTCAGCAGAGGCTCTTCCAGGCACAAGAAGACCTGTCCCGCACGACGCGAACCACGAGCCTGGCAGAGATGGCGGCATCGATTGCCCACGAGCTTAATCAGCCGCTCACGGCGTTAGTCACGAATGCTTCTGCCTGCAAGCGATGGCTGAGCACTGATCCCGCAAATATTGCGAAGGCGGTAAACGCAGCAGACAGGATTATTTCTGATAGCACCCGGGCAAGCGCAGTGTTAAGTCGAGTTCGTTCCCTCTTCAGTAAGTCTAATTACGTGAGAGAGGAGACTGATCTCAATAGGCTCATCGTCGATCTTGACCAGATCCTGAGAGGCGATGCGTCCCGCCGGGGAGTGTCGATTGAACTCAAGCTCGATGAGAAACTTCCGTATCTTACGCTCGATCCCGTCCAGATCCAGCAGGTTTTACTTAATCTTGCGATCAATGGCATTGAGTCGATGGCGATGTCCAAGAAACCCAAGGTGCTAAAGATCTCCACGGAATTCAACGGTAGAGATGCGGTTACTGTTGCCGTGGAAGACAGTGGACAGGGTTTTTCTGAACAAGATCGGGAGAAACTTTTCGATCCGTTCTTTACAACGAAGCCAGAAGGAACAGGCATGGGGCTTGCGATCTGCCGTAGCATTATCGAAGCTCACGACGGCCGAATATGGGGCGCTCGGCTGGAGAGCGGCGCGGTGTTCCAGTTCGTATTGAACATTGGAGATTGACGAACATGAGGATCGAGGACAATAGCACCGTGTTTATCGTCGACGACGATTATGCAATCCGGGAAAGCCTTTCCGATCTTATGGATTCCGCCGGCTTGAAGACCCAGATCTTTGCATCCGCTGAAGAATTTCTAGACGGCTGGGATCCGAAAATGAGCGGCTGTCTCTTGCTCGATGTTCGACTTCCCGGGATGAGCGGAATGGAGATGCAGTCAGCGCTTTTTCAATCAGGGATCGCGATACCGATCATTATCATGACGGCGCACGGAGACATGCCGATGGTGCGGAGGGCCATGAAGGCGGGCGCCGTCGAGTTCCTCATTAAGCCATTCAACGATGAAGAGTTGCTACAGGCGGTCGAGCAAGCATTCGAGCTTGATCGCGCGCATCGACGGGCAGGCGATCAGGTACGTTCCATTCAAGACCGAACAGAGACGCTTAACGAGCGTGAGCGCCAGGTAATGGCGCTCGTGACGGCAGGACTGACAAACAAGGAAGTCGCCGACAAGTTACATTTGAGCGTCGTAACAATAAAGCTCTACCGCGGGCAAATGATGAAAAAGATGAAGGCCGAGACACTCGCTGATCTCGTGAAGATGTATGAGAAGATCAACCCCTCCGGGGAGCCAAAAGCCAGTTAGTAGGTGGAAATCCACCAATCCTTATAAGGAACCCATTAGGAATCAGAAGATCTATACCAATGGATAGTTGTATTGCCTTGAAAACAACCCATACTCTTTTCTCATAACGAATCGATGAATTCAAGGCGATGCCGAGGCTGAAGTAGGCGGGCGCACTCGAATCTGGGATCCGATCCGAAGATTCATTGCAAACCTGAAAGTCTGACACGATGACCGTCGGAGTTCTTCTGGCGGAGATGCACAAGTGTATCTAGCCGGAGGAGCGAATGGGCACACGAGCACTATTAGTTGAATTGATGCTTTCAGGATTCTTCGCGATCGCTTGCTTCCGAGCACGAGCCGAATCACCCAATAGCGGCTTTGCCCCGCAAAAGCTCTTTGTCCTAACGAATCGGTTGGAAAGATTACGCCGCACGCGGTGGCAATGGGCAACGATGGTTCTTCTCTTGGTCGTGGTTCGTTTGCAGTTCGGCGCGCCTCTCCTCATTGAGCTTACAGGTTTGACACAATTCATCGTTTTTCTTGCATTGCCGTCGGAAAGAACTCAAGCGGGAGTGCTTCATCGCTCATGAAAAACCTGCTGGACGCGGCCGATTTTCTGCGTAGAGCGCGCCGAAGATTGCGTTTCGGCGATTTCTCACGCGAGCCATTGGAACTATTGCGATTGGAATGGAAAGGTAATTCGCTCGAGTGCGATTGGTTGATGCGCCCGGCAGATCCGTGGGACGTCGATTTGCCTCCGCGAGTAGTGGAAGAAAACCAGACTTTCCAAGCATTGAGAGATGCGCTGACGCTTCGCAATGTTGTTTTCGATTCGTTTCCGGGAGTGGACAGCGCTGAGTTACGGATGTTTCGCATGGATGCCGATAGTCTGCCGGAGCTTGTGTTGTCAGGTAGCGTGGTTCGCACCAATGAGGTGCTTGAACGAGTTGCATCGATAGCTATGCGTGCAAGGTTGTGCGGCTTTCGCTTCACGCAGGGTGACGGCTCTCAGCGAAGGCTGACCCCGCTCGGTTGTTCCTGACCGAGGCTCATTACTCGAGTTGTTCGGGTGTGCGTGTTCTCGAGGGCAGAGCGTAGCCATACCCAGGGGTTGATTTGCAGTAGCAGTGTGGTTCGGCATTCAAAAAGTTAAATCAAGGAGGGCATCAATGGCTGCAACAAAAGCACAGGGCAGAGCGTTCACGTTATTCATGGGGGGGCTGACAGCAGCTGCCGCAGGAGTCGCGTTCTTCTCATCCGGTAGCGGCAAGGCGGCTTTAGTTCTTGGTCTCGCTGTCGTTGCTTTTTCGCTTTTCCGATTCTTGAAAATCAAACCTCTGGAAGGAAAAGCCGCGCTTGGCGCGCAACCTGCCATTCAGAAATTGATTGGCGTTCTCCTGGCTCTGGGCGGCTGGGTAGTTGTTCTCTACGGCTTGCATTTGACGGCAAGTGTTTCCGGCAGGATGACGACTTCGGTTATCGGTCTTGCAATGACGCTAGTCGGAGTACTTTACGTCCTGCCGTCAGCGGTGAGCAAAAACGCTATCTGGAAGGCTTAACGGCTTAATCCCCCAACTCCCTCGGCGATGATCAACCACACCATGGAGCTGAATTGATGAGAATTGTTCGGATCGCATCCTGTATCTGCACTCTTGCGTTTTTGCTGACAGCTTGCGCAGGAATCGTGGCTCGCGCGGACGCCGCTCCCTCGGCGTCGGCAGCAGAGCTGAAAGACGCCGCCGCGAAGGCGCCCACTACCGCTACACTCGCCAATGGCGATCCGGGCGGCTCGCTCACTGGCACGGTGAACGACGTACCCATAGCCGACGCCAAGGTCGGCCTTACGTTGGCCGATGTAGCCAACCAGGTAGGTCAAAACAAGATCGGCATCAACTTTACTTGGACACTGATAACAGGCTTTCTGGTTATGTTTATGCAGGCCGGATTCGCGATGGTTGAGGCAGGCCTGTGTCGCGTGAAAAACGCCAACCACACCTACATGATGAACTTCTTTGTGTATGCGTGCGGATTGTTCGCCTACTGGATTATCGGATTTGCCATTCAGATGGGTGGTGCAGCCGGCAATGGAAATCTCGGCGGCTTGCAGCCGCTGGCGAGCGAGCATGTGTCGTCGCTGTTTGGCACCAATTGGGGCATCTTCGGACAGAGCGGTATGTTCCTCGCCGGCCACACTTACGACGTGGGGGTCATGGTGATCTTCCTGTTCCAAATGGTGTTCATGGATACAGCTCTCACGATTGTGACCGGTGCTGCCGCAGAACGCTGGAAGTTCATGACGTTCGCTGTTTCCTCCGTATTAATGGGAGCCTTCACCTATCCGCTCTTTGCCAACTGGGCATGGGGTGGTGGCTGGCTCGCGCAGATGGGAACCAACCTGGGGCTTGGAAAGGGTTATTGCGACTTTGCCGGATCGGGCGTGGTGCACGCGGTCGGTGGCGTGACAGCGCTGGCTGTGGCGCTGATCATCGGACCGCGCATTGGCAAGTTCAACCGCGATGGGTCTGCCAATGCCATCATCGGCCACGACATTTCTGCCGTCCTGATAGGCTGCTTCATCCTTGCTTTCGGGTGGTTCGGCTTCAACCCTGGCAGCACTCTGGGCGCTTCGGGAGCTGGTTGTTTGCGGATCGGTTCTGTCGCTGTCAACACCATGCTGGCCGGCTGCACCGGAACCTTCGGCGCATTGCTCTACATGTGGATGCTGAAGGGGAAACCCGACGCGTCGATGAGCGGCAACGGATTGCTGGCGGGTTTGGTTGCCATCACTGCACCGAGCGGGTTTGTTAACACCACCGGGGCCGCGATCATCGGGTTGATCGCCGGAGTGTTGGTTTGTTTCAGCGTGTCGTTTGTTGAGAATTCGCTGAAAGTCGACGATCCGGTCGGCGCCATCTCAGTTCACGGAACCTGCGGTCTTTGGGGCGTGCTCTCGGTTGGTCTGTTCGCCGACGGCACGAGCAATTATGGCGGCTCGTGGAACGGGGTGACCGGCTCCGTTACGGGTCTTTTCTATGGCGATTCGAGCCAATTGATTGCTCAACTTGTGGGCATAGCTACATTGGTGGGCTTCGTCTTCTCGTTCAGCTTCGTGCTCAACTGGGTTCTCGACATCTTCCTCGGCCAGCGTGTTTCGGCCGAGACGGAAGTTGCCGGTCTCGATCTGCCAGAAATGGGACAGCTCGGCTATCCGGAATTCATCTTTGCTTCCGAGCCCGAAGTGCTGGTTTCAGCCGGACGGGTCGCGGTAGCTTAATTTTTTCACTGTCGTTCTCCTGGAGCAGCAAGGCACGATCTGCCAAGCCTTGCTGCCCACCTTTTAAGTTGCACCTTGGAGTCTTCTCAATGAAAAAGCTGCCCTATCCTGAATCCGCAGAAAACGAAGAAATGTTTCTGGTCCCGCCGCAGCACGTTCCGATCTCGTTGCAAGGTGCTGTTGCTCCAGAGACTTCTCGCCTGTTGCAGCGGATGTTCCGCGATCCTCGCGTCCTCGACTCGCATGAGCGTGGCGATCTTATTGCGCAATTACGTAGAGCTGCCGACTTGGCTCCCTACATGCCCGAGGTCAGGGTACTGTTGGGCATGGCACTCTGTGTCGACTTGCAGGCGCAGGAAGCAATGGAAGAAATGCGTGAAGCCGTCAGAATCGACCCGGATTGTTTTATCGCAAGACTCAAATTCGGCGAATTACTTATGCGCCTGCGCGTGTGTGATCAGGCTGCAGAACATACTCAGCGAGCTTCCCAGCTTGCGTCGAACGCAGCACAATCAGAACAGGCGCGAAGACAGGCAGCGACAATTCGCACTATGATGCGAGAAGGAATTGAACGCGGAGGATACGGCGGATTGCTTCCGCGCATCCTTCGTTTCGGCCGCAAACCCAGGCAGCAGAGCAATGCACCTGTTTTTGTTGGTTCCAAGTAGGAGAGGATGCCCGCAACTCTGCAACTGGCGCTGCTGATCGCCATTCTCCTCCCTGCCGGAAAAATCGTGGCGTCCATAAGCACTCGCTTCGGCATCCCCGCCATTCTCGGCGAGTTGCTTGTTGGCGTGGTGGCCGGCCCCGGCTGCATCGACATGCTTCACATGAAGATCTTCACCGGAACTCCGGCTGCAGATGCATTCCTGCTCCTCGCGCAGATCGGCGGTTTCGTCCTCATGTTTATTGCCGGCCTAGAGACAGATATCGACCGGATGCGCGAAGCGAGTGTTACCGCTTTTCTAGTTGCAGCGTCGGGAGTCGTTTGGCCATTCTTCCTTGGTACCGGAGCAGCGTACCTTCTCGGACTGCCCTGGAATAGCGCCATGTTTCTTGGCGGCGCACTCACAGCAACCAGCGTATCGATCTCGGCGCGCACGCTCATGGACGCTGGCAAAATGACGACTCCAGAGGCGTCTGTCATTCTTGGTGCCGCTGTCATCGACGATGTGATGGGGCTATTTGTATTGGCATTTCTCGCGGCCTCATGCAGCACAAAAGGAGCGAGCGCATTTGGCGTTGCACCCATGCTCTCGAACTTCCTGCAAAGCCATCTGCCTTGGGCTGCTCAACATCCGCTCGTCGTGCAGATGTCCCTCATCGCTCTCTGTGTCACCTCGTTTTTTTTAATTTCGTACGGCGCAGCACAACGTTGGATCGACCCGCTGATGAGGCAATTCCGAAAACTCGATGCCAACGAAGCGGTAACCAGTTGTGTCCTGGCGCTCATGCTTCTTTTTGCGGTTAGCGCAGAATGGCTAGGCAGTGTAGCCGGCATTACTGGCGCCTATCTATTGGGATATGTCTTTGCCGGCGCAAAGCTCAAGACACTGATCGAGCGCACCTTTTACGCGATTGGCCATGGTCTCTTTATACCGCTGTTTTTCGTGTCAATTGGGCTGTCGAGCAACTTCCGCGCATTGGGTGGACATTGGCTACTGCTCGCCGCAATCTTCGCCGTCGCTGTCGTCAGCAAACTCGTTGGGTGTGGGATCGCGGCACTTGGCATGGGAATGGGACCTGTTCCAAGCTTTCGCGTCGGCTGCGGCATGATATCTCGTGGTGAAGTGGGGCTGATTGTCACGGCCATGGGCGCCAGCACGGGCATCTTCAAAGATCCGGAGGTTGCCGTCATGGTTACCGTGGTTTTGCTCACCACGTTAATCACACCACTCATAATGCGTGGTGCTTTCATGATCAAGTGTCCACAGGATCGAGAGGGTGGAGACGACAGCGCCTCGCCTGGTTTCGACTCTGTTGCAGAGATGCGCGCTCAAACTTGAGCGACTCCTTCTTCGATGCATCTCACCGCAACGCCAGTATCAGCATCAAGCCAAAGAGAAGAAGCGGCACTAGCGCCAAGCCAGCATAGAGCAGTATCTTGCGTCCACCAAGTTGGACCCGCTTCTCAAAAACTGGCCGGTGTGCGTCATCTGCGATCGAAACCCGTTCCTGGTGTTCCAGTTCCCAGGACATCTCACCCGCCGTAGCGTAACGCTTGTGCGGGTCACGCTCAAGCGAGCGAAAGAGTATCTCCTGTAACTGGGGCGAAATTTCAGGGTTAAGTTTACGCGCAGGCTTGGCATCGCTTAGAAGCCGTTCGTTCATTATCGTTAGCGGGTTGGATCCGGTGAATGGCGCATGCCCTGTGAGCATCTCGTAGAGCATTGCCCCAACAGCATAGATATCGCTGCGCTGGTCGCCGCGCTGGCCCTTCACCTGCTCCGGAGAAATATAATCCGGTGAGCCCACTACCGGCGAGGAGCCAGCGAAAGTTAGACGCCGCGCGTCTTCCTTCATCGCGCTACCGAAGTCAATTAGCTTGATGTGACCCTCGCCATCAATCATCACATTCTCTGGTTTTAAATTTCTGTGCACCACCCCATGCTTGTGCAAGTAATCGAGCGCATTGCAAATGCCAAGCGTAATCTTCACGGCGCGCTCGATAGGAAGTTTGCGCTCACCCTGCGCTGTCTGCTCGTTCAGAATTGCCCTAAGTGACTTCCCATCGACCCACTCCATAACCATGTACAGACGGCTGCGGTGCTCGCCGTCAAAGATTTTTACGATGCCTGGGTGGTTGAAATGCAGGCCAATTTCCTCCTCCCGCCTGAACCGCTCCAGCAAGAAGGGGTCTGCCTCCATCTCTGCATGCGGAATCTTTAGGAGCACTTGCTTCCCGTCACGCAGATTCGTAGCCCGGTAAAGTGTCGACATCCCGCTTTGAGCAACCGTTGCCTCCAGGCGGTAGTGGTCCAGGGTGGCACCAGCTTCGAAGATGGTCGTGAATTCTTCGTTCATTGCAACCTGATTCTTTCATGAGAGTCATAAGAAACACGCAAGGAAATCGCATTGAAACTAAAACCTTTGACGACAATTCAGCAGCACATGGGACGTCCGCCTGACGGTTCGCATTAGTAGATTTCAGTAGCGTTAGAGGGCTTGCGAAATCACCAGTTCCAAGCGGAATCTATTTTGAACCGCTAGGGGCGCGGCAATACACTCGGGCAGCCTGCAACAACTCATATCGTCGCCTATGCCGAATTCTTCGCTTGCCCCTGGCGCTCTTTTATGCCTAGTTTGGCGAACGGTTGATCGACGCACCTGGCCGAAAAACTCGCGTTGAGGTGGTCAGCGATCGATTTCTAACAACTTTGCATGAATGTGAAAGAAGGTGTCGTGCATGGCAGAATCGGTCTTGCAAAGACGGAATACTCTGATGATGCGGTTCCGCTCGATCCCGAATTGGCACGAACTTCTTCGATTGGAAGCGCAAATCGACCGGATCCGAGTTGCTCTTTCCGAGCCCCATAACCGGGTATAGTTACGATGGTTCCCCCATCCAGCAGGATTGGATCCGTCGGGCTAGCTGGTGCCTGGTTGAGTGTCCGGAGTGCGGAGCAGCGCCGGGCGCGGCCTGCACACTCACACCTCGAGGCCGCGGAAAGCGGCACAACATCCCGGTGCACGATACCTGTGGCGATTTGGCAACGAAGGATGGATTCGGCAGCGTCGGCTGGCATACGTTCCGGCACACTTACCGCTCGCTCTTGAGCAAACTGAAGAAGCAGCTCGAAGTCCAGCAGACGCTCATGCGTCAGGCGGACATTTCAACCACGTTAAAGTATGGGGAGACGCCGATGGAGAACCTTCGCACGGCAAACAGCAACGTGGTTCGAGAGATCATGGAGCGGCGATCGTCGAAATAGACCCAAAAACCAAACCGGGCGCCTTGTGCGCCCGGTTTCAGTTGGGTTGAACTTTAGGGTTGAAGGCCGTAAATGGTTGCGGGGGCTGGATTTGAACCAGCGACCTTTGGGTTATGAGCCCAACGAGCTACCGGGCTGCTCCACCCCGCAGTCTTAGTTTAACAATCTGCCTTGGGTGGGTCAAATTCCAGCGGACAGTGGCACGCGACCCGGCACCACTCCATCCGTTACACTTCTCGCAGCTTTTGAGATATGCCATTCAGTTTGCGCTTAAACCGGCGTTTGGGCTCCTTGGGCCTTCCTCCGGCGTGGCGACGATCGGCCGTCATAAATAATGAGTTCAAAGCAGACTCCGAAGGAGCCATAGGATGTCCCATCTTTACGCTGCAGTTCTGGTCGTCATCGTAACTGTTCTTCTCTCCGTGGCCATCTTTCGGACCACGCTGGTCAAAACCAAAGCCGATTATCTGGTTGCCGGACGCTCTTTGCCTGCTTTCGTTCTCGTCCTAACGCTGCTAACTTCGTGGATTGGCGCCGGTTCTCTCTTCGCCGGAGCAGAAAATGCCTATAAAAATGGCTTCGCCGCGCTATGGCAGCCAGCGGGCGGATGGCTCGGGCTGCTCCTCATCTACTTCATTGCCCCACGTGCCCGCAAATTCGCGCAGTTCACGCTGCCCGACCTCCTCGAAGCCCGTTATAACCAGACCGCCCGCGTGCTCGGCACCTTCGCTATCCTTTTCGCCTACGTCGGAATCACCAGCTACCAGTTCAAGGGCGGAGGCGACGTGCTCCACCTGATTTTCCCAGACACAGTTTCTTCGCAGCTTGGCACCTACCTCATCGCGTTCTTTGTCATCGTGACCACCGCTTTGGCCGGAATGTCTTCCGTCGCCTACATGGATGTGGCAATCGGCTCCCTCGTCACTGTCATCTGCGTCATCGCGGCGCCTTATCTATTTTTTCAGGCCGGCGGGTGGGCGGGGTTGCATTCGGTTCTTCCTCCCCAATATTTCGAAGTGCTCGGAAATTATCGGCTCTCTCCCAGCGGCGCCGAACAGCCCGTCGCCATGGGCCTGGTTCGCGCTCTTGAATTTCTTGTTCCGACCATGCTGCTGATGTTGGGCAACCAGGTGATGTACCAGA
Organism: Occallatibacter sp.; assembly: GCF_049802275.1. Lineage (NCBI taxonomy): Bacteria > Pseudomonadati > Acidobacteriota > Terriglobia > Terriglobales > Acidobacteriaceae > Occallatibacter > Occallatibacter sp. The sequence continues at coordinate 12,760 of NZ_JBARMD010000572.1, forward strand.
AATTCTTCTCCGCAAAAAGCGAGAAAGATGCGCGATTGTCCGTGGTTGGCTGGATCATCGGTACACTTGTTCTCGAAACGCTGATCGTCGCCATTGCCGTCTTTGGACGGGCGTTGTATCCGACTGGCGAGGTGGCGATACATCCGCGCGAAATCATCCCCTATACTGCGCGTCACGGATTGCCTGCCGTTCTCGGTGCGATCCTGCTCGGCGCAGTCTTCGCCAAGGTCATCTCCACTGCTTCGAACTACTTGTTCTCACCCGCCACCAATCTGGTTAACGATGTCTTTGTCCGCTACATCTCGCCCGACGCCTCGAACAAGCGCGTGCTCATCATTTCGCGCCTTGCTGTCGTGCTGCTTGGCTGCTGGGCTCTGTACCAAGCCGTCTATGCCGAAAGCATTCTGCAGAAGATGCTCTGGGCCTATACCATCTATTCCGCCGCGCTCACTCCCGTTGTTCTTGCAGCGTTCTATTCGAAACGGGTTACGGCCTGGGGCGCAGTTGCTGCCATCGCCGGCGGCACCGTGGTTACGCTGGCGTGGGATTTGCCAGGAGTCAAGTCTCTCTTTCCGCACATTATTTCGGATCGCGACGCCATCTTTCCTGCGCTCTTCGTAGCCGTCGCCGCACTCATCATCGTAAGCCTCTTCACCGCCCCTCCAAGGGAATCCCAACTGGCGCAGTTCGCTGAATAGCGAATCTGTTTCGTCAATCCAGCAACGCACTATAGCCGCGTCGATAGCCTAGACTGTTGATTGGACAGTCTGATGCATACGCGCCCCTGCTGGGTCGAGATTTCAACCCACGCTATCCAAGACAACTATCGTTTTCTAGCCAACCTTGCCGGCCCGCAGGTTGAACTCCTCACAATCGTCAAGGCCAATGCCTATGGTCACTCGCTCAAACTGTGTGCGCCCGCCGTAGTCGGTGCCGGAGCCCGCTGGCTGGGTGTCACCAGCGTTGAAGAAGGCATTGAGGCACGCCGCCTTTGCGCCGACACGCGCATTCTGGTGATCGGCGGCGCCTTCCGTGGCCAAGGTCGCGATGTTGTCCGCCACAAACTCACTCCTGTCGTTTGGGATCGATCGCAGTTCGATGAGCTTGAAGCGGCCGCGCGCGGAGAAGATGTTCGTTCCCTCCCCGTTCATCTTGAAATCGATACCGGGATGAGCCGCCAGGGGGCGGATCCTGAATCCCTCGCGTCTCTTCTCGCGCGCTTCCATCGTGATTCATCTCTGCGCCTCGAAGGCGTAATGACCCACCTCTTTGCTGCCGACGAAGCCGACGAGAGAGTCACTGGGGATCAACTCGAGCGCATGGAATCGGCCCTCAACCGCATCCGCTCAGCCGGCATCCACTCCGGTGTGCTCAACGTCGGCAACTCCGCGGCATTGCTTGCCGGCCAGGCCCACAAGATCTCGGAGCTTGCGTCGCGCTATGAAATGAAAGCGCTGATGCGTCCTGGCCTTGCACTCTACGGAATTATCCCCGAATACGATCCGGCATTCGGCGCAGCAGAGCCCGTCTCTCTTAGACAGGCTCGTCGCGAACTTAAACCGGTGCTCAGCTGGAAATCGCAGGTGGTCAGCGTGCGTTCCGTGGCGCCGGGCGCTGTCGTCGGTTACAACGGAACCTTTGTTGCCACCGAACCCATGCGTCTCGCACTTATCGCCGCCGGATATGCCGACGGCCTCGATCGCAATCTCGGCAATCATTTCAGTCTTCTTGTCCGCGGCCAGCGTGCACCCGTCGTCGGACGCATCAGCATGGATCAATCCGTCATCGACGTCACTGACATTCCCGACGTGGCTGGCGGCGACGAAGTTGTGATCCTCGGTCGACAGGGCGATGAGTCGATCTCAGCCTTCGACCACGCGAAAGCTGCCGGCACCATTCCCTGGGAAATCTTTACGAGAATTGGTGCGCGCGTTACCCGGATCGCAATTTAGACATCGGAATTCAGCAGGGAGCTCCCGTGGGACCGATCGAACTCGCCGCAGCCACAGGATGTGCGATCTCCAACTCCGCCGCCCCACTTACCGCGGCGATCATCGCTTCAGTCCCCATCGCCGAGTTCAGTAGCATGTGATAGAGTCCGCGCGAGCACCACTCCTGTTGATAGAACTTGCGGATCACCGCGGCTCGGCGCTTGTCGTACGCTGCCAAAGCCTGTTCGGCGCTATGGGCCTGCTTCGGAAATGCCTGCGTGAACCAGTCGCGCTTCGCCTTCAACGTCGCATAGACAAAAATGTGAAAGCAGCCCGGCTGACATGCCAGTGCGCATGCCGCCCCTCGACCCACCAGGACACAGTTGCCATATTTCGCCGCCGCTACAATCTCTTCGCGAATCAATGTCAACATGCGCTCCGAATCAAAGACCTGCTCCTCTGAAAGACCGGTCATCTGATAGGCAGTGTCGTGCCAGAATACCTTGCCGTAGCGGTAATACCAGGGATCGAGACGATCATCGAACTTTGCGGCCAGATCCGGTGAAACACCCGCGCGCTTTGCCGCTGCACTTACGAGTTCAGAATCGAGAAGCCGCCAGCCCAACCGCTCGGCGAGATCGTGGGCAAACTCGCCGCCCCTTGACCCATACTCCCGCTCTACAGTGATTACTCGGATTGGCGCATGCATCATCAGCTACTCCCCTTGCCACTGGCAGCATACAACGAAAGAGCATTTACCCCGCAAGAGAATAGACTCGCCGAAAACGTCTTCGGTTGCACGCACACATACGGACACCTTGACTATCTACAATACCGTTGTAGATAATCTAGGCATGGGCAAACCGAGCGATCTCGTCCAAGGTACCCTCGACCTTCTCATCCTCAAAACACTTCTGCCCGACCAGATGCATGGCTGGGCTATCGCCAAGCGAATTCAACAACTTTCAGGCGAAGTGCTCCAGGTGCAGCAGGGCTCTCTTTACCCCGCCCTACATCGACTCGAACAACAGGGCTGGATTAAGGCCAAATGGGCCGAAAGCGAAACCGGGCGCCAGGCAAAGTTCTATTCCCTCACTTCCGCCGGCCGTGCCCAGCTCGAAAAGGAAACCGCCAACTGGAACCGGCTTTCAGCCGCGATCAACCTTGTCGTAAGCGAGGCCTGAGCGGCCTACTTCCCTACCCCAAGGAAGGAATCCATGCGCTGGTTCGAACAACTCCGAATGCGGACCCTGATGCTCTTCGGCCGCGGCCGCGCCACTACACACCTCGACGACGAACTCGCGTTTCATCTCGAACGCCAGATCGCGGAAAACATCGCAGCCGGGATGAGCGCAGACGAAGCCCGTTACTCCGCGCTCCGCTCCTTCGGCAATCCAGCACTCGTCCGCGAGCAATCCCGCGCCACCTGGAGCTGGAACGGTCTCGAATCCCTTGGACGCGATTTGCGTTACAGCGCGCGCACCCTGCGCCGCACCCCAACCTTCTCTGTGATGGCGATCCTTGTCATCGCCCTGTGCATCGGTGCCGCCACGTCACTTTTCACCATCGTGCGTTCGGTCCTGCTCAGGCCGCTCCCCTTCCGCGATCCCGGTCGGCTCGTGATGGTCTACGAACACTTTCGCGGCGACTGGGCAAATCAAGACTCGTTCAATTACAACGTTGTATCGCCCGCCGACTTCTACGACTGGCGCGCGCAGACCCACGGTTTTCAGGATATGGCCGCCTGGCGCTGGTGGCAATTCAACCTCACCGGCGAGCGAGATGAACTGCCGGAGGTCGTCACTGCGGCCGCCGGAACCTGGAACCTCTTTCCGCTCCTCGGCGTCCAGCCGACATTCGGTCGCAGTTTTACCGAATCCGAGGACCATCCGGGCTCGAACGTGGTTATGCTCACCTGGAGCGTCTTTGAGCGCCGCTTTGCGGGCGATCGTTCCATTGTCGGCAGGCAAATCCATCTTGATGGCAAGCCTTTCACCGTTGTCGGAGTCCTGCCGAAAAATTTTGCATATCCGTATGCCACCGTGCAGGTGTGGGTTCCCTATCAGTCCATCGCTACGCCTGAATCGTTGCGCCATCACGACTGGCATCAGAGCCGCGTCATCGGCCGCCTGCTTCCCACGGTCAGCCTCGCCAATGCCATCAGCCAGCTTGAGGCCGTGCAGTATCGCGAACACATGCAGAACCTGAACGCTCCAGTAGCCGAGGATGTCGCGCCACGAGCTATCACCGACGACCTGGCGAAAGATGTCAAGAAGCCACTGATCCTTCTGATGTGCGCCGTTGCATGCATGCTGCTCATCGGCTGCCTCAACGTCGCCAACCTGCTGGTGGCGCGCGGTGCGGCGCGGCAAAAAGAAGTTGCTATCCGCGGCGCCCTTGGAGCACAACGCTGGACCCTCGTCCGCGAGCAATTGACTGAAAGCCTGTTGATTTGTTTTATCGGTGGCGCTGCTGGAGTGTTGTTGTCTCTGACCGCCACACGGTGGCTCGCCCACGCGTGGAAGGACCTGCCCTCCGCGCAGGGCGTTCACGTCGACGGCGTGGTGCTGGGT
>NZ_JBARMD010000573.1:0-2117 GCF_049802275.1 Occallatibacter sp.
GTGCATGGTCCAGCTCGGCCGTCAGCGAAGGACTCTTGTCGACAATCTTGTTATCGGCCTCCCATGCGGCAAACGAGGGATAACCAACGACAAAAATCGCGCGCGACTTCCCGGACATCGAGTTCAGCGCAACGTAGTGGCCTTGAAGCTTGCCGCGATTCATCGCAGCCACAAAGTTCGCTTCGCTCCTGTCGTGAACCGCACCGGCCTTACCCGGCTTGAGGAACTCTCTTTGCAGTTGAATCACTTTGGGCGGGGTGACTGCGTCTTGCGCAACGGCCAACAGACTTCCTGCGGCCGCAAGGGACAATCCCAACAACATTGGACTGATTTTCATAGTGAACCTCCTGGACTTGCTCAGAGATCGGTGGCGGGGGGAGTGGAGGGTGGGAATCGCACGTGCTCTGGGGCACGGCGATTATCTTGCCCATGGCTCCGTTAGTAAAGAAGTATCTGATCGGAATGAGCAAGTTTGATCTGATAGGAATACTTTGTGTGCATTCGACCTCGAGGTGCGCGCACATGCCAACGGCTCCGGTGCAGCCGGGCCGCTGGCGTATGCTGCAAGACATCTACGACAGCGGACCAGTCCTATTCTGTTGGTTTCGGCTTCCAGAAATCGGGATCGGCCTTGATCCACTCGTCCGGAACATAACTCTGGGCGGGGTTCAGGGAATACAGCTCAACCCGCTCGCTCTCAACCGACGCGGCGCGAAGGTCGCGGATCTTCTTCATGTCGTCCTCGCTCAAAGCCGCTCGGATCTTCGGATCTTCGGAGAAGCGCTGGTCGATTTCGGCCTCGGAATTAGAGGCGGTCAGGAACACGTACTGGCCGACCGACTGGCCGTACTCGGTCCGATATGCCCCCCAATGCTGGGTGGTGCCGGCCTTGTCGAAGGCGGCCATGTACAACTTCATCAGGTCCTCAAAATCCTTGCCATGACCGGGGCGAACTTGGACGATGTCGGCTTCGAGGTAGCGGTTCTTCGGGCCAGGCGTCTTGGAGTGGAAGCTCAACTCGGGGTCGGAGCTGAAGATCAGAACATGAGCCTCGTCCAGCAACTCTCCGTCGGCCGCGTTGATCCGCTCAAACTCCGAAGCCACGGCCGGTGCGTCGAACATCTTGTTGGCAGTCTGCACTTCCTCAAAAGAGTTGAAAGGGGACAGATAAATTGCCCGCGCTCGGCCAGTGATGGCGTTGTATGCCGTGTAGTGCAGCGGGAAGTTGGCCTTTCGCATGGCCTCGACGAAAGCGCCTTCCGTCTTGTCGTGAGCCATGCCGCCTTTGCCGGGCTTGGTGTATTCCACGACGACCTGCAGGTACTTGGGCGCTGAAGCGGTTGCAGTGGATACATTTTGCGTTGCGGCCGGCACACTGCCAGCGACCGCGAGAGACAGTCCCAACAGAATTGGGCTGAACTTCATGGTGAACCTCCTGGACTTGCTCAGAGATCACGGGCGATGGGGGAACGAGTCAGGGCCGGGGAACGCTGGTGCTCTGGGGCAGGGCGCAAGCATAGCCCCCGTGCCCGCTCGTGTAAAGCAAAATCCCCAATAACTACTTCGGATTCCGCGAATCCCAGCAACACTACCCTGATTTCAATCACCAACTTGAATCGCCTGCAGCTCGCTGGGCGCCGAGAATCACTTGCGCGCAACAGGATAGATGGAGACTTGGTCACGGGTCAGGACGGCGAGTTGAGATCCGTCGGCGGCGAGTGCATACCCATCCAGGCTGGACGAGGGAGACGTGACGCGTGTGCTGGATAGTCGCTTGCCGTCATCCGCGCGATAGACTCCGAGTTCTTCGGAATCCAGACGGGAGGCGCTGAAAGCATCGCCCGAACTGACCTCACTGGAGCGAACGGTTTTCACCACGAATGTTCCGGGATCGGCGATGCCCTTTGCCGTGTAGCCCAAATCGTCGGGACTCGAGAAACCCTTCAGCGTGAGCTTCCCACTGGAATTCAAGACCCGGTATTCAAGCAAGCCGTTATGGAGATCACAGCTGGTGAGGAAGAGGAGATCGGGCGCCAGACTGGAGAGTTGAGGCACGCAGCTTGACCCGAAGCTGGCGAGGACCGAACGCCGGCCGGCCCAGGTCAGCAAGGCAACGC
>NZ_JBARMD010000574.1:0-2305 GCF_049802275.1 Occallatibacter sp.
TACTACGCCTCTGCAAAGCCAACTGACATCTATGGTCGAGTGGGCTACACGGAAATTACTCTTCTGACAACAGTTTTGCTTCTTGTTGCTCAAGTAGTAATTTCCGGATCGACGGTGATTCTCCCGGAGCTTTAAATTAGCTCGCACTGTTTTTAGATATCAATCCGCTCGCCTCTTCTTACCAACGCCTTCTTCGAATTCCGCCCGAGAAATTGCCCCAATTAGGAACTGCTTTTGCCATGCCTTTATTCTCATCTTGTCGAACAACGGTCCGTTCAACCAACGGAGCAATCTACCGAATCTACCAATCCAGCGATGGCGACTTTTCATGTACCCGTGCTCAAGACGGACCTTCCAGACATCAGCAACGTCCTCTCTCTCCCGGTGTTCAGGTCGATAAGTGAAATGAATGTGATGGCCGATCTCGTGGAAAAGCACATCCCCCACTCTGCCTTCGCGAATGAGTGGAATCCGCAACCAAAGTCCTTTCTCCCACCCTCTTAGCACGTTGTCTACGAAGATTTCAATCCAAGCTCTCGCCCCTTGCGACGCAGGATGATAGAGCCCTCTCGCTTGAACCATACTGACCTTGCGTTGGCGGGACTTCGTCACGCTCCTGCGCCGCTTCCGGGAAAGGCTGGCTGAATCAGTGATAACTATTTCACTCAGCCCCGAAAGGTATTGTGGAGGAACTGAGTCGAGCATCCGCCGCACAATCGGCGCAACATCAAAGGGAGGCTCATAACCAGAGTAGGAAACCGAAATGGTTGGGCGCTGCTTTGCAGTCGTCGCGGCCATAGTCGTCGCTGAATCGCCTTCACCCATTGTTCAGTTGGATCGGTTGGAGCCAGTTTACACTCAAGTCCATTTTCCTAATCAGGATCGTCTGATTTTCAGAGATTGCGAAGTTCCGGTCGAGTCGTGATCAACTCGGAAGTTACTCCCGTGACAACAAGACGATCTAGGTGTTAACCAGAAAGTAATTTCCGGTTAGACGGTGACACATCCGCGATTGAAGCGGCGCTCTTTACATCGTATGCGTGACGAATAAAACAGTGCCCTTCGATTTACTGAGCTGAACGATCGCTTCCCCACCTTCACCCTTTCCGTTGAATGACCCTACCACTGTCCACACATCCCCTTTCAGGCCCGCTTTCCACGGCTTTTCCGCATCCTCGATTTTCGCGCCGTAGATTGGGATGAGGACGGCTATCGCGATCCTAATCGCGGTCGCCTCGTCTGGTAGGTAGCCCTGAGTTCTGACGACAGGCTTGGTTCCCACGACAAGCCGCCGAGCATATTCAACGGCTTCGTCATCTGAAGACTTCATCTGTGCGCCCGAGAAGCTCACTAAGACGAGCAAGAGAACTGCAATGGCTTTCACTATCGACTCCTGTCAACCCGGCGATACGCGGTCGGAGATTCCTTCTTTGACGCCGTAGCAGAGCTTTCTCCGCATCGTTTCAATCCGCCGAGAGGTTCGAAGTGATGCTCTCATGTCCACAGCTCGATTGCTCAATTCCAGAGTCGCGAGTGTGTGGTGGCCCACTCGGAGATTACTCTTGTGATACTAGGACGATCTAGGCGTTAACCGGCAAGTAATTTACGGATCGACGGTAATTCGGGAGTATCATCAACACGAACCGATATAGACCGAATGTCTCTCATCCACAAGGCGCAACTCCCTGCCATCTGCATCTTGTTAACTGCGTCCAGTATCATGGGTTCCCAACGACTACCTAACCCCTCTGTCGAGAAGGACCGATTCGTGTTGGTGAGTCTTCCTGATCGAAAGCCGATTGCGAACTCGCACCTAATCATCTTCGTCGGTGCGACCGTACGAGATGCCAGAAAGCACTTGACTCGTATCGAAGCCAACAGCGATGCCCAAGGTGTAGTGGAGTTCGAGTTCGGCCCAAAGATGAGGTGGATTCAAGTTTGGCATCAAGTCGGCAAGGCGTGTCCCGGAATGAGAGCAGACATGGTATCTGATTCGAGCGTTCTGTTCGATGAAGGTGCGCTTGTTTCCGACGCGTGTGCTCCGCTTTTACAAAGGCTTCAGCCGTACTCCCTCGATCTGCTGCAACCTGTTCACGTGCCCGAGACGCTTCAATCGCCTGCGAAAACGAATTTGTAGGTCGGAACTAACAAAAAGCACCTCAGCGGGAGTATTGTGGCCAACTCGTACCTTTGCTAAATCTTGGTTCACCGACCCATCCCACGCAAATTCCCCTGTCAACACCACATTCCGAAAATAATTTCTTAGCGCTCTATTTTTCAGCAACTTCCAGCCACCCCGTTTTGC
>NZ_JBARMD010000575.1:0-3827 GCF_049802275.1 Occallatibacter sp.
CTCGAGCCAGTTCCGCGTTTCAAGATCGAGATGATTCGTCGGCTCATCCAGCAGCAGCAAGTTCGGCTTCGCCAGCAGCAGCTTGGCCAGCGCGATCCGCATCTGCCAGCCGCCAGAGAACTCATCCACCTGCCGTACCCAGTCCTCTTTGGCAAAGCCAAGCCCGGTCAGAACCGTTCCCACCTGCGCATCCAGCGCATACCCATCCAACACATGGAACCGCTCCTGCAGCATCGAGTAGCGCTCCGCGGCCGCTTCATACTCCGAGCTCGCATGATCCAGCTCTGACAACTGCGCCGCCGTCCGCTCGATCTCGCCTTCCATCGCCCGCAACTCGTCAAATACGCTCAGGCACTCGTCAAAAACTGTGCGACCCGTGAGCCGCAAGCCTTCCTGCGGAAGGTAGCCGATGCTCATGCCGCGCGTCAGTTGCATCGTCCCGTAGTCGAGCGACTCGAGCCCCGCCAGCACTTTCATCAGTGTGGATTTGCCGGTGCCGTTGGCGCCCACCAGCGCAGTCTTTTCGTTGCTGCGGATCAGCCAGTTGGCCTCAAGAAACAGCGTGCGGGGGCCAAACCGCTTGCCGGCATTTTGTAGAGAGAGCATTCCTCTCACATTTTCGCAGAAGTATCGCTATTGCAGTCCGCCGCTCGGAGATTGTGCGGTCGATTGGGTTTGTGGCGCGGCCGGTTGTGCCGGATTGGGAGTGAAGGTCTTCAGCGCCTCGAGGTTACTCTGCACCTTCTGCCACTTGCCCGGATCTTTCTTCGTATCGATCGGTGCAGACGGATTCGAGTAGAAGCTGAGGACGTTCTTCTGCAGCGCGACGGTCGTCACATCAAACTTCTTGTCGGCCAGCTGCGAAAGCAGCTTTGCATACGTGTCATCAGCTAGTGTGTACTCGCCCGAAATCGTCGGTTTGCCGCTATCAAGATCGTCGTTATCGAGCTTCACTTTCCTGGCCCGCGTCTCATTAAGCAGCAAACCGTAGTTGTCCACCGTCTGGTTGATGCTTGTGAAATAGAGGTCCTCGGTCTTTGGCGTGGGTATGTTGAAATTCAGCGCCTTGAGCGGTCCAACTTTTGGAAGCACCTTCAAGATCCCGGAAAGGAAGCGCACGCCGAATCCGGGGCGCTGATATTCCTTGCCCCACTGCCTCTCATAGTCAGCACGCGAGAGTCGATAGAGAAATTTCCGCTTCTCGAAGTTTGGGACCTCCTTCATGATTTCCTTCTTGTGAGTCCGAAGAGCCACTTGCGTCATGTGTGGAATGAGGGAACTCACGGAGTAGCGAAACGACCCGATGGCAAGGTCTTCGTGCGGGAGAACGTCCTTCAACTGGATCCCGTAGACCACCGGAAAGACCCGCTCAAGCAGCTCTTTGGAAACTTCGAACCCGATAAAGTCGTGGTACTGCTGTGGCGCGTAGCGCTGCTTGGCAACCTGCGCCATATCAAATCCGAATTCCGTGCGAATGTGCGCCGTCTTGTCCTGTGCGTAGAGAACGAGAGGCCCAAATTTAGCGCGAAGCTTGGGATATGTGATCGCGACAGCCTGGTTCACGGCCGGGTGCCCGGTGATGTCGGATGTGTAGTGTGACAGGGCACCCAACGCAAATGCATATTCGTCGGCGTTCTGGCTCTCCTTGATGAGCTCAAACACAAAATCGCCGCTGCGCACATAGTGCACCAGGTCGCTGAACTCCTGATCGCCGAATGGGTAATAACCCATGTCTTGAATCACGGCCCCGCCATAAGCATAAGCATGCGCCTCTCGGATCTGATCGTCCGTCAGCCCCGGATAACGCGCCAGAATCATCGGCCGCAGATGGTCGTTCCACAACAGATCGATGATCTCTTCATGCGTGAGAACCGAATATGCGTGCGAAGAACCACACCCGATCAAGAAGACGAGCACCATCGCGAATGACCGGAACATTGAGCGCCAAACAGACGCGCGACAGAGAACGTGAAAGCTGAATATATGCATTGTCTAGTGCCGAGACTACTTGCTTGTAGCTCTAATAGATAGTCTTTTCGATTCGATGCCCGTCCACAGATCGGCGTTGTCCTGGGTCTACGGGCGAATCTCAACTGACGTCCCAACGGGGACGAGATTCCAGACGTCGTCGATCTCTTCATTGGTAACCGCAATGCAGCCAAGGGTCCAGTCGTAAAGGTGTTGTCCAGCGCCAATCCAGCCTCTCCCATTCGGCAGGCCATGAATCATGATGGCGCCACCTGGCGGCACTCCCAAGGTAGCGGCGCGCCTGCGGTCTTCGGCATCGGGATAGGAGACATGCAATGCCTTGTGATAGGCACTGTGTTCGTACTTGGCGTCAATAACGTAGTGCCCTTCAGGCGTGCGGCCATCGCCCTCGCGCTGCTTGGGTTCAAGTCCACCGCGGCCGAGAGCCACCTTGTAGGTGCGAACGACCTTGCCTCTGCTCAGAAGCTCCATCACATGATCCTTCTTGAGAACCAGGATTGAGTCGACTTGTCCTGATTTTTGTGGCGCTGAATTCAGACGGAGTTCGCCAGATGCATAAGCGCCAAAAAGAGGTCCAATCAGCAGCCCAAACAAAACGGCACGGCGCGCTATAAGCCTCGAAACGCGACTGGAGAGCATGCGGACACTGTAAACCATTCTTTTGCGATAATCGTCCGCTTGGCGGTTATAAGGTCGTTCATGTAAAACAAGCGACGGAAGCAAGATCAACTGTCACTGCCCCGACACTCTTGATGAATAAGCTCTTCCCCAACCCGAAAGCGGCTCTCGATGGCATCGTGCGCGACGGCATGCTGATGGCCATCGGCGGATTCGGCCTTTGCGGTATTCCTGAGGAACTGATCCTCGCCTTGCGCGACACCGGCGTCCGTGACCTGACGATCGCCAGCAACAACGCCGGCGTGGATGGCGCCGGACTTGGCCTGCTGCTTGCCACGCGCCAGATTAAGAAGATGCTCTCAAGCTACGTGGGCGAAAACGCCGAATTTGAACGCCAGTTTCTCTCCGGCGAAATTGAAGTGGAGTTCTGTCCCCAGGGAACCTTGGCCGAGCGTATGCGCGCCGGCGGAGCAGGCATTCCCGGCTTCTACACGCGTACCGGCATCGGCACGATCATTGCTGAAGGCAAGGAGCACAAGGATTTTGACGGCAAAACCTACATCCTGGAACGCGGCTTTGTTGCCGATTTGTCTCTTGTGAAAGCGTGGAAGGCCGACCTGCACGGCAACCTCATCTATCGCCGCACCGCGCGCAACTTCAATCCCAACGCCGCCAGCTGTGGCAAGATCACGGTCGCCGAAGTGGAGGAAATCGTCGAGCCCGGCGAACTCGATCCGGACGAGATCCACACGCCCGGAATCTTCGTTCATCGCCTCGTCCACGTTCCTCATCCCATCAAGCGGATTGAGAAGAAGACCACGAGGGAGGGCTGAGCCGATGGCATGGACGCGCAACCAGATGGCTGCCCGCGCGGCGAAAGAGCTGCAGGACGGCTTTTATGTCAATCTTGGGATTGGCATTCCTACGCTGGTCTCGAACTTCATCCCTCAGGGTGTGACGGTTACTCTGCAGTCTGAAAACGGCCTGCTCGGCATGGGGCCCTATCCTCGCGAGTCCGAGATCGACCCCGACCTGATCAACGCCGGAAAAGAAACCGTGACCTTCGTTCCCGGAGCATCCACGTTCTCAAGCGCCGACTCCTTCGCCATGATTCGCGGTGGACACATCGATCTCGCCATCCTTGGCGCCATGCAGGTTTCCGAGCGCGGCGATCTTGCCAACTGGATGATTCCCGGCAAGCGCGTGAAAGGCATGGGCGG
>NZ_JBARMD010000576.1:0-11394 GCF_049802275.1 Occallatibacter sp.
AGTTTTTGCAGCAGCAGCATATTGTTCCAGACGTCGGTGTTGTCGTTGGCATCGGGCGAGTCAACGAGGCCTGTGTCGGCTGCGAATCGGGCAGAGCGGACTCCGGGAGCCCCACCGAGAGCGTCGACTTCGAGGCCGGAGTCGTCGGCGAGAATGAGTTGGCCGGGAAGGAACTGGGAGTAATAGACAGCTTTGAGTGTGGCGTTTTCGGCGAAGGTCTTGCCGTCTTCTTCAGGGGGTTCGATTTTTGCGAGATCGGGTAGGGGATCGATAGAGACGGCGTGCGTTTCGGCGGCGGTGCGGAAGTCGCGCAATTTGCCCTGGCTGGTGGTGGCTACGTAGAGGCGAAGGGGCATCCATCAAAGTGTAAGGCACGCCGGGGGCTTGAGCGATAGTGCTTTCCCTCCCATGCCGCGATGAAACTGCGTCATTCATGGGGCACCCGGTATGCGGCTGGTTGAAACTTAGTTTTCCCAGGTCTCAGAAGCGAGACATGAGGCACCCATGTTCTTGCTCATGCAAACCCTCCGAACAAAAAGGATCGCAGGGGTCAGGGCTGCACAGTAGGATGGCTGGTGACGTTTATCCGACAAAACTGGGACGGGGTATGCCGGCGATTCTGACGGGGATTGGGTGGCACATGGTTGGCGCGGCTTCGGCTGCTTCATTTTATGCGCCGATTGAGAAAGTTAAGCGGTGGTCGTGGGAGACGACGTGGGCTGTCGCGGGCATCTTTTCGTGGGTGCTGCTGCCGATTAGCGTGAGCTATTTGCTACTGCCGCATTTCGGGGCATTCTATGGTTCGATTCCGTCGGGCGTGTTGTTGAAGATGGCGCTGTTTGGGGCGATGTGGGGCGTAGGGAATGTGAGTTATGGATTGACGATGCGGCACCTGGGAATGTCGCTGGGGATTGGCATCGCGATCGGAGTGACGCTGGTGGTGGGGACATTGGTACCCCCGCTGATGCATGGGCAGGCCGCGATGCTGTTTCAAACGCGCAGCGGGCTTTTCAACATGGCTGGGGTGGTTGTTGCTCTTGCCGGCGTGGCCATTGTGTCGTACGCGGGACACATGAAGGAAATGCAACTGAAGAGCGGCGGCCCTACAGAGTTCAACGTGATGCTGGGTCTGGCACTGGCGGTGATGTGCGGCATTTTTTCTTCCGGCATGTCGTTTGCGATGGACGCGGCGCAGCCGATGCAGGTGGCGGCGCTGGCTGTCGGTGTGAGTCCGCTTTACTCGGCGCTGCCTAGCTATGTATTCATCATGGGCGGCGGTGCGCTGGTGAACTTCGCGTATTGCTTTGGGCGGCTGGCGCTGGTGAAGAAGATTTCTCTAGGTGAGGATCTGCGCCAATCCGGAGGAACGATTGGAAGAAATGCAGCACTGGCGGCGACGGGCGGGATCATGTGGTATCTGCAGTTCTTCTTTTACGCGTGGGGGGCGGCAAACATTCCGCTGCGATTGAGTTATGTGAACTGGATGCTGCACATGAGCGGGTACGTGTTGTTTGGAGGGATTGTGGGGCTGGCGTTAGGTGAGTGGGCGGGAGTTACGAGTCGTCCGCTTCGGCTGCTGTGGGTGGGAATTGTGGTGATTATTGCGGCGGCTAACCTGGTGGGGTTAGGGCTGGCGACGTAAAGACAGTCGTCAGTGATCAGAGTTCAGGGGTCAGAAGAATGCTGGAGCCTTTGGGGCTCCGGCATTCTTTGTCGAGGTGGTGGACGCGTTAGTCGATGGTTTGATTGAGGCGCAGGTTGCGGGAGGAACCGCCTACGCTTACGGTGCGTTTGCCTGTCGCTATTTCCCATTTCTGATCTTTGGTGGACCAGTACTGGAGCTGGCGTGGTGCTACGTGCAGGGTGACGTCTTTGGATTCTCCTGACTTGAGATGAATGCGATCGAAGGCTGCAAGCGCACGCACGGGGAACTGCACGCCTTCCGGAACCTCGCTGGGAGCCCCGAGGTAGACTTGCGGGACTTCGTCAGAGGCCGCTGAGCCGGTGTTTTTGATTTTCACCTTAACGTCGAGACCGCCGTCACTGGATCTTGCGACGTTGAGGCCAGAGTAGTCGAACGTGGTGTAACTGAGGCCATGACCGAAGGCGAAGAGCGGCTCGATGTTTTCCTTATCGAACCAGCGGTAGCCGACGTTTACGCCTTCACTGTACGTAGTTTTGTGGTCGACGCCTTTCTTTGAGCGCTCGGGGTGCTTGGGATCAGTGGCGGGGTAGTCGTCGAGGCTCTTTCCCCAGGTGACTGGGAGACGGCCGGCGGGACTGACTTTGCCTAGGAGGATGTTGGCTGTTGACCAGCCGCCTTCGTCGCCGGGCCACCACATTTCAAGAACGCCCTTGACCTTGTCGATCCACGGCAGAGCGACGGGCTGGCTGGTGTTGAGAACGACGATGGTGTTGGGGTTGACGGCGGCGATCTCTTCAACGAGCTTGTCCTGATCGCCGGGAAGGCCGAAGACGGGTTGAAGGCGGGTCCAGACAAAGACGACGGCGGTTTTGGCTTTTTTGGCAGCTTCAATGGCCTGGTCATGATCAGCCTGGCGCTGTTCAGGGGTGTACCAGTTGAGGCGGACCTGCACGGGAGCTTTGGAACTGTCGGGACTTGTATTGATTTCGATGGTGTGAGGGCCGGCGGTGAGTTCGACGGCGCGGCGAACGTTGTCGAGATGGTCGGTGGTGGGAATGGCGTTGTCCTGATTCGCCTGCAGGATGTCGCCATGGACGCCACCTTGGAATGCTCCCGTTGAGGCGAGGCGTTTGCCATCGAGCGAGATGCGCGCGTTGGTGCCCATGGCCTGCAGATAGATCCAGTAACTACCCGCGTGCGGCGGAGTGAGCGTGCCTTTCCACGTGATGACCGAGTTGGGCGGAAGGGCATTGCCGCCTTTGATGGTGAAGTCGAGTTGCGGATCGGTCTGCATGGCGGCGCTGGCGGAGTTTCCTGATGTGGACACGATGGCGCGCTGCAGGCCCGGCTGGCCGTCGTGGCTAAGCGCGCTGGCGGGGATCGGCGTGCCGGTCATGTCGTCGGCAACTGCGAAGCTGATGTTCGAAGAGCCGGAGATTTTTTTCATCGCGGCGAGTGGGCCGATCTGGCGTTCCGGCAATCCAACCGACCGTTCGCCATTGATGCCGATGGAATCGACCTGGCCAGCGGTTGGACCGATGAGCACTACTGAGTCGAGTTCGTCGTGCTTGAGGGGAAGGACGTTGCCATCGTTTTTGAGGAGGACGGCGGCGTCTTCACCGGTCTTCTCGATGATCCTGGCATTGGCTTCGATAGCTTGCGTGGTGAAATCGTGCTTGGACTGGCCATCGAGATAGCCGAAGTGAACGATCTCGTAGAGCACGCGTCCGGCGGCGCGCGTGACAGTGGCTTCAGTGACGGTGCCGTCTTTGAGGGCTTCGGGCATTTTTTCGGGACTGAGCTTGACGCCGAAGTCGCCCATCCCATCACGATGCGGTGCCGGCTCTTCAGGTATGTGGCCGCCGAACATGGCTTCATTGAGTTCGGCCGTGGCTTTGGCGTCATTGTGCAACGGAGGCGGTGGAGGCAGCGAGTCAAAGAACGAGGGGATGAAGGAACCCATGGGGCCGGGCTGGCCGCCGGGCATTTCCATGTCGAGGCCGGCGTTGATGAAGGTGACGGCATGCACCGCACCCCAGTCGGAGGTGACGAAGCCTTTGAAGCCGATCTGATCGCGGAGGATGGTGGTGAGGGTGTCCTTGTTGCCGCAGGCGAAGGTGCCGTTGAGGCGATTGTAGGAGCACATGATGGAGGCGACGTCGGCGCGGCGGATGGCGGCCTCAAAGGGTGCTACGTAGACCTCGTGAAGGGTCTGGTCGTCAATGAAGATGTTTCCGCTGTCGGAATCGTATCCGACATAGTGCTTGATTTGCGCCATGACGTGCTGCGACTGAATACCTTTGACTTCGCCGACTCCCATTTCGCTGGTGAGAAAGGGATCTTCTCCGAAGGTGTTGTAGCCGCGGCCGAATTCGAGATCGCGATCGATATTGACGAAGGGCTGCAAGGCGACATCAATGCCGAGCGCGCGTGCTTCGCGGCCGATGACGAGGCCGTTGTCCTCAGCGTCCTTAACGCTGAATGTGGCGGCAACACCCATGGTGGCGGTTTCGCCCTGCGACGGATGGCGCGTGAGTACGCCGGGAGGTCCGTCAGCAAAGCGGAGTCCCGGAATATGAAGGCGCGGAATGCCTGCGAGGTATCCGGCCTGGCCCTGGTAAACGGAGGGGTCTTCCTTGGTGCCGTGAATGAGTGTGAGCTTCTCTTCGAGCGTCATTTGGCTGAGAAGCTTGTCGACGCGGGCGTCGCCGGTGACGACGGGGACGGCTTGAGCGAGTGCGAATGTGGCTGCGAGCGCGAAGAATGTGCACGCGCAAAGAATGCGCGTTGCGCGGGCAGGTTGGAATAGACGGAGCGATGGTGTCGAATGCACGTTTGGATCCCCCTCGATAGGCATTTCGCGGCCAGATAAACGATTGATCTGGCTGTGAACGTGTTACGGCAAGCAAGTGTATAGCAAGCGGGCTGCCACGTGCAGTGTGCAAGATTTGCGACGCCGGTGACTAGTTTTCAGTAGCCGATGGTGAAGCGAGCGCGCTCATAGGCAGGACGTTCCAGCTCATCGACAAGGGCGATGGCGTAGTCCTCCATCGAGATACGGCTGTTGCCCTGGGCATCGGCGACAAGCTTGTTTGTATCAAGGCGGAACTTGCCGGTGCGCGTACCGGGCTCAAAGAAACCGGCAGGGCTGAAGTAGGTCCAATTGATATCGGACTTTTTGAGCAATTCAAGAGCTTTTTCGTGTGAAGTGGCGATGGGAACCCATTCAGCAGGAAGATGGCCGGACTTGAGGACAGTTACGCCGGGAGCGACTTCGAGTGATCCGGCACCGCCTACGACGATGAGGCGGATGTTTTTGCCGGCTTTGCGAACGGCTTCAATCTCCCGCTCGGTGACGCCGAGGAGTTGATCGGTATCGTCCTGGGGAGGAGCGTAGGCGCTGACGACTGCGTCGGCTCCGGAGATGATGGCGGCGATCTTGTTTACATCGCTGAGGTCGTCTTTCACGGTCTTTACACTCGCGGGAAGACCAATGGGGTTGCGAGCGACGGCAGTGACTTTGTGACCGCGCGAAAGGAGTTCACTGAGAATGCGGATGCCGGATTTACCGGTCGCGCCGTAGAGCACTACGTTCATTGGATTCTCCTGGTGGAAGACGCAGCGGCCGACGTCTCCCCCAGGTTTGATGTGGCCAAGGGAGAATCGCTTCGCGAAAATCAGCGGAGAAGTGGCGAGAAACGCCGCTCTGGATGACACTGAGGAAAAGTTGGTGTAACGATTTCAAAGTCATTTAGACTACTTACTCCCTATGGGAACGGCACTGACTCGGAACCTGCAAAGCCTTGCGGCGGACCTGACGCGGAAACGAATCCGCGGACACGCCGTGCTGCTGGGGCTGGTGGTGTGGGGATTGTATGCGATTAACATCGCAACTCCCGGCTTGCGCGACCGAGAAGGGCAATTGAAAGGCGCTGATTTCCTGCACTTCTATGTGCTGGGCAACATTGCGCGTATGCATGACGGCAGCATGCTTTATGATGCGCCCCGGCAAGCGGCGCTGGCACAGGAGTTGATTCACCAGGAGCCGGGTGAATCGTATCTCCCCGTATATGGTCCGCAGTTTTCTCTGATATTCCGACCCCTGGCAGGACTGCCTTATGGATGGGCTGCTGCGGCATGGATGCTGGCGAGCGCGTTGACGTGCGCCATCTGCTGTTGGCTGGTGCTGCGAGTGTGCCCTCACCTGCGGGACGACCGCGCGACGGTTCTCATCCTGGCTGCAGCCTTCCCGGGTTTCTTTTTCATGGTGGCGAGCGGGCAGAACTCGGCACTGGCTTTGATTGCCTTTACGGCGGCATTTTTCTGCTTTCGCGCGGAAAGGCTGTTTTTGGCTGGGATGGCGCTGGGGCTGTTGGCGTACAAGCCGCAGTTCGGGGTCATGGCGGCGGTCGTTTTTGTTTTGACGCTCGAGTGGAGGGTAATCGCCGGCGCGCTCATGACCGGCGCAGGACAGTTGGCGGTTGGAGCCCTGTATTACGGAAGGGCCGCGCTTGACACCTATTTCAAAGGGCTCACGCAGATCAATCAAAACGCCTCTGCCCTCGAGCCGCACATAGACAGGATGCATAGCCTTGACGCGTTCTGGCGGCTGCTGGTGCCATGGCCGAGAGTTGCCTTTGCGCTGTATGCGGCAACGGCGCTGGTGGTGGTTGTTGTGACTGTATGGTGTTGGAAGACGAAAACACCGCTGCAACTTCGCTATGCAGTTTTCCTGTTGGGCACCGCGCTCGTGAATCCACACCTTACGGACTACGACCTGGTGATGCTGATGCCTGCGCTGCTGCTGATTGGAGACTGGATTCTGCAATCTGCTGAGTCGCCTGAGCGAGATGCCGCGAAGCTGCTGACCTATACGGCGTTTTTTCTGCCGCTATTCGGCCCACTGCTGAGGTTCGTTCACGTGCAGTTGTCAGTTCCGGCATACTCGGCGCTGTTCCTGGTGATGGCGGCGGTAATTCGCAAACAGACGATGGGGTCCTCGGGGCGCGAGCAAGAGTATCACGCAGCAGCGTCGCCATTGGGAGCCTGAACGCGATCTGAACGCGGCGACGATCGAGTTCGGAGCTCAAAGCCCGTCTAACGAATACTGTCTGGATTTCACGCCGGGAGAGGCAGTGCGTCGCCCAATTCCAATTCGATGAGCTGCTCGCGCATGCGTTCTACAGTGGTGAAGAGAATACTGACAATGCCCAGGGCACGCGCGGCATCGATGTTGACCTGCTTATCGTCGATGAAGAGGGTTTCTTCGGGCTGGGTGCCGAGGCGGTCCAGGGTGAGTTGATAGATGGCGGGTTCTGGTTTGGCCATGTTGTGTTGGAAGCTCCAGACGAGGACGTCGAACCGCGGGAGCCAGTCGAATTCGCGCTCGATATTGGCAAGTACGGTGTCGCCCATGTTGGAAAGGATGGCGGTCTTGATGCCGTGCTGCTTGAGTTGCCGCTGCCAGTCGAGCATGGCGGGGTTCTGCGTGGTCCACATGCGCGCGTCCTGGAAGTTGAGTTCGCCGATGGTGGCAGCGTCCAGGTTGAGCTTTGCGTCGCGGACGATGTTCTTCCAGAACTGGAGACCGGTGAGTTTACCTTCGTCGTATGCGTGGCGGTCGGCCCAGTAGACGGTTTCGAATTGATCGTGCGGTAGGCCGGTGAGGCGGAGCATGGCGTCGTGCGCTTCAGCGCTCGGTTGTCCGGTGAGAACCATTCCATAGTCGAAGATGACCGCGCGCAGAGCCAATGTTCCTCCTGTAAGGCGCCGTGTATGTTGAAGGTGGCGCTTCTTCTATTGTGAGGGATGCATTTGGGCGAGCAGGGAGCAGGGAACAGGAACCAGGGAGTAACAGGCAGACGGCGATGACGTTTTCTAAAAGAACGGATTGGAATACGGAGGAGAGTGTGCTGGCGCGGGCGCATCGCGAACGCATGCGGGCAGGGCCGCCGGTTGCGGACCTGACGGCTTCGAATCCCACGCGGTGCGGATTCGAATACGATGCGGATTTGTTAGGCGCGCTGGCGGATGTGCGTGCGCTGGATTACGATCCGCAGCCGTTGGGGTTACTGCGCGCGCGGGAGGCGGTGTGCGGGTATTACGCGGATCATGGCGTGACGATTTCGCCAGAGCGCGTGTTGCTGACGACGAGTACGAGCGAGGCATACAGCTTTCTGTTCAAGTTGTTGTGCGATCCGGGGAACGAAGTTGTGGCGCCGCAGCCGGGGTATCCGCTGTTTGATTTTCTGGCGGTGCTTGACGATGTGAAGATCAAAGGAGCGCCGCTGGTGTACGACTACGGATGGCAAATCGAGCCGGAGGGGTTTCGCCGGGCGTTAACGGCGGAGACGCGGGCGATTGTGCTGGTGCACCCGAATAATCCTACGGGGCACTTTACGAAATCGTGGGAGGCGCAGGAATTTGCGGTGATTTGCCGTGAGCGGGGACTCTCGCTGATTGTGGACGAGGTTTTTCTGGATTACGGATTTGGCCACGCGGAGCCTGCGAGTTTTGCCGCTGGACTTGAAGGCGTGGATGTGTACGTGGTAAGCGGGCTGAGCAAGATTGCGGGTCTGCCCCAAATGAAGGCTGCGTGGGTAGTGGCTACGGGGCCGCGTGCTGCCGAGGCTATGGAGCGGCAGGAAGTGATTTCCGATACGTTTCTCTCCATGAATGCGCCGGTGCAGGGAGCGATTCCGGCCTGGATCGCTGGACGGAACGGGATTCAGCAGCAGATCAAAGAGCGGGTGGCGGCGAACCTTGCTGAGTTGGACCGGCAGCTTGAGGCGGTGGATGCGGTTCGGCGGCTGGATGTGGAGGGCGGCTGGTACGCTGTGCTGCGGATTCCGGCGCTGCAGCACGATGAGCGGACGGTGCTCGAGTTGCTGGAGCGGGGAGTGTGGGTGCATCCGGGGTATTTTTTCGGGATGGAGGAAACTGGATGGCTGGTGGTGAGTTTGCTTGGTACTGTTGAGGAGTTTAAAACTGGGATGGGGTTGGTTGTTGACTATTTCAGAACGCATCAACTGAATAACAATTGTCTAGTCGATAGCGAAGTGTAACTTTCACTACTTCAATCTATCTAAATGCAAGTAAATATATTTAATGATTTATCTGATCTTGATTATTGAAGAAACGGATTAGCTTTACGTTCGTAGGCGATTGTTGTGGCGGGACCGTGTCCGGGAACGACTTTCGTTTCGTCGGGCAGGGTGAGCAGGCGCGTCTGGATTGAGTCGAGGATCTGGTTAGAGTCGCCGCCGGGCAGGTCGGTGCGTCCGATGCTGCCGGCGAAGAGGGTGTCGCCGGCGAGAACCATGTTGAGCGGAGCAAAGTGAAGGCAGATAGAGCCCTGGGTGTGGCCAGGGGTGTGAATGACCTGGGCTGGGTAGTTGTCGAGGCCGACACGGCGGCCGTCGGTGAGGGGTTCGTCGGGTGGTGCAGTTTCTGGCGTTGGCACGCCGACCCATGCGGCCTGTTCGGACATGATTTTCAGCAGGGGGAGATCCGCCTCGTTGAGGAAGATGGGAGCGCCGGTGAGCGATTTTAGTTTCAGAGCGCCGCCGATGTGGTCGATGTGGGCGTGGGTAATGAGGATCTGTTTCAGGGTGAGACCGAGGGCCGTCAGGCGGCGATGGATGCGGCTGATTTCGTCGCCGGGATCGATGATGATGGCTTCGCGAGTGGCTTCGTCGGCAAGGATGGTGCAATTGCACTGCAGCGGGCCGACGGGAAAGGTCTCGAGAATCATGAATTCATTGTAGAGCGGAGCTGTTGGCGGTAGCCGGAAAGCAGAAGTGGCAGACAAATTAGAAGAGGCAGACCGGGAAGGTCTGCCTCGAAGCTTGCAGTGCCGCTGAACTTACTGCGCGGGCTTTGCGGGAGCAGATTGCGATGCGGGCTTGATGTTGTCGAGCACTGAGTGCGACTTGCCGGAGCGAACAAAGAGGACCGTGAGCGAGAGCGACGTGATCATAAAGATAATCGCGGACCAGGTGGTCAGCCGGGTGAGCACGTTGGCTGCGGCGCGGGGTCCGAAAGCTGTCTGGGAGCCCTGGCCACCGAATGCTCCGGCGAGGTCGGCTGAGCGGCCTTGTTGGAGGAGGACGACTCCGATAAGGAAAAGGCTCACGATGACGTGGAGCACGACGACGAAGTAGAAGAGGATCTGCATTGCGAAAGCTGCTTTCCGAATCTTGTCCGGTTGGTCCGGGAACGAGAGTCTGTGGTGCGGAGGAGGGGACTTGAACCCCTATGCCTTGTGGGCGCTAGCACCTCAAGCTAGTGCGTCTGCCAATTTCGCCACCTCCGCGAGGTGAACCTTTTAAGTATATCAAAAACAGGGGTGTGGTGAGGGGAGCGGGCGGTTGCGCAGAACCGGCATTGCCGGCGCGAGCAGGGTTCCAAAATCAGACCAGTCGTCAAAAAAGACCGGTTGAAACCCGGGGCTGAAGCCCGTCCTCTATTTGCCTGATTTCAGGGGCATGAATGCCCCTGCTCCCTCCGTGGAATGCATCAGCACCCTCCGTGGGTATGTCCCTGCTTTTTCTGTATGAGTGTCCGTGTTCTTTCGATTGAGTAGGGACTGACGGATCAGTGCATGCGGGCGCGCATGCGCTTTTCGGCGTCGGCGGACCAGTATTTGCAATCGAGGCGGATGAAGACTGAGGAGTAGGGGATGGTCATCGTTGTCTTGAGGACGAGGACGTGGAATTGCTTGCTGGTTTCATCGATCTGGGCAATGACTTTTTCATGCGGGATGGATTCGATGTTGTAGTTGCTGAGAAGCTGGGCGATCTGGGTGCGGTAGGCGGACGCGCCGGGGGCGTCGTCATCGGGGACGAAGGGCAATTCCTTATCCATGGATATGAGGGGACGGACGTGGAGGGAATTGTTGACGGCCGAGAGGACATATTGGAGGACATCGAGGTGAGAGGCGTTGGTCTCGATGGTTTCTACGCCGGGGGAGGACTGAAGTGGGTAAGCGGAGTCGACGATGAGGATCCAGTTGCGATGGCCGAGGATGGGCATGGATTCGTTGACGCGCGACTTCCAGTTGGATTGGGCGTGCGTTGGGATTGCAAAAGCGACTGAAGCAAGAAGGATTGCTGCCAGAGGAAATCTGCGCATTGGAATCTCCCGGGTATGGAACTTTGCGACAGGATCACTCTACTGCACTGGCCGAAGCCCGCAAACTTGTAGGAATGGTAGGATGGTGAACACTTCCTCTGTATTCCCGGCGCACTTTAATACTTGCTCTGTTTCTGTGTTCCTTTAGAAAGTGAAAGGCGCAAATGAAAGCTGAAAGGTTGTTTTACAGCGCAGCCGCAGTCGTTTTTCTGTCGGTGATGCTGATCGGATTCCATCCTTTCTACACGCACCGTACGCATTTCGACGGAAGCCCGATCGATCTGGGGATTTTCCTGCTAGTGCTGGTGCATGGCTTGTCGATCGCGGCGTGGTTCGTGCTTTTCCTTGTGCAGTCGTTGCTGATCGCGGTTCGGAATCGCAAGCTGCACATGACGCTGGGGTGGGCAGCAATTGCGATTGGACTTGCGATTGCGAGCACGGGAACGATGGTTGCGATTCGATCGGTGCAATTGACGCCGCGATTTGTCTTCTTTGATATGGAGTATCCCCGATTTTTGCTAGTGATGTTTGGCGAGATGGCGATGTTTACGATTTTCATTACAGCGGGAATCGTGACGCGCAAGAAACCGAAGATTCATCGGTCAATGATGCTGCTG
>NZ_JBARMD010000577.1:0-8551 GCF_049802275.1 Occallatibacter sp.
GTGATGTTCATGCCTCAGCTCGCGGCTGCCTTACGGAAGAGTTCGGCGGAATATGGCGTGCTGGCCAGCCGACTTGTATTCTGCTTCGAAGAGAAATGGGTGAAAGAAGCAAAATCCCAAACGAACGAACTGCTCAGTAATGAGGACCTCCGGTCGCTCTCCGAATTGTCTAATGTGTACACGAATGTGCGCCAGATGCGTCTGGTTCCATTCTGGACCAATGACATCGTACGCCTCGCCGTCTCGGTTGCCGCGCCTCTCTTGCCGCTGGCGCTGACGATCCTTTCGCCCATGGAATTGCTGAGATTTGTGATCAAAATGGTCTTCCACTAGAGCCAGCAAACGCGCCGTCGAAAGAGGTAATTGGCGACTTGGCATCGAGCGACGAAAAGGGCACAGCGCTCGCACGTTCTGTACAAAAATGGGATCTTCGCGGCTCCGCGCCATCAAGGCTGACTGGTCCAATCGCTAATAATCAGGCGAATGTCAATGTGCGGTCAAAATGAATAGAAAACTAGATGCATCTCCCAAAATACGGTCAATTTTGAATTGACAAAGGGGTCTTGGTGAAGCAGCATGGTGATCTCCATTGGAGGTTCTCCCATGTCCTGCGCAGTTTGTACCTCCACGAATCAAGCGGAGTTTCCTGCCGAAGTAAATATTCATTTTCCGGGCCTTAGAAATGCTGACAAACCCGGGGTCTTTGTATTTCCAAGACTTCTGATCTGCCTCGATTGCGGCTTTTCCTCGTTTGTAACCGCAGAATCCGAGTTGGCGCAGCTTGCAGGCGCGGCACCGGCGAGGAGTAGTACCCTGCGCCAGGGTGAACGGACCAGATCTCATTTCCCGATTGAGCGTTAAGAGGGGTGGGCTGTCGCCAATTGGCCTACGCGCCGGTGAAGAACCGCCTGCCGGACAAGACTGCGTCGATAGCCGCCAGTAGATCGCTTTCGGCATTCGCTTTAAAGACATAGCCCCAGGCTCCGAGACTCGCGGCATGCTGGACGAACTCCGGGGATGTCTCCTGGCTCAAGAAGATAATCTTCGATTTCGGGGCTAGATCGCGAAGCTGGCGGGCAACTTCCATGCCGTTCAGCGTTGGAAGCCCCACGTCGAGAAGAATCAAGTCAGGCTGGAGCGCCTCAGCTTTCTGCACCGCCTCCAACCCATCTGAAACTTCGCAAATGACCTGCAAATCGGATCTCTGTTGCAACTTTGTAGAGATAAATTTTCGAAAGGACAGGAAGTCCTCGACGATTATCACTCGTTTAAATGAAACGTTTTCAGGCAGCGTCCCGTACCCCAGATCTCAAGATTCCGCTCTACTCTAGCTGGGAGAGGTAAGACGCTAATCATCAGTCATATACCGGGAGGGTGTCAAATGACGCATCCCGCGTCGGCACAGGGTTTCAGCCCTCGCCCAAACGATGTTCACGACCGCCTGATCTTCATCCCGGCGGAAAAGTCCGGCCATAGTTTTGCGGGTACAGGTATCAGACGCCTTATAACAAAAATCGTTACTTTGGACGAGCACTGATTACTTTCTCACTACTGTCATAATTGACAGTAGTTGCGCGTTGAAAGAGATCGTCTCGTGAGTCTCTCGGGCAGCTTATACCCGAACCCCAAGAGAGTTCTCGCATGACCGCGTATCTTCGATTTCTCTATTTCTCGTGACCGATTTTCACGTCATTTTAGTCCTTCGCCTGAGGTACACAACTGAAACGAGGTCAGCGGCGATGCCAACACCGCACCTGTCATAAGTGGCAGTTGACCCGATCAGGGAAAATCCTAGACTCGCAATGAGATGAGTGTGAAGAGATATTTCAGAGCAGTTTCAGGTTTGTTGTGCCTGCGCGCATTATTCGTGCCAAGGGCCCTGCGTACCGAGAAACGCTGGTTGGAAATAGCGACCCTGTTACTGGTCGCGAGTGCTCTTGCAAGTGCTCAAGCGCCGGAGTTCCTACCTGAGGTTGATGTGTATCTCAAGGTTGATCCCAAAGCTCGTGTCTACTTCCAGGCGAAAGGGGACAGGGATGCGGGTGTGCCTATCCAATCTACGTTGGGGCCGAGCATCCAGCTCTACTTCAAACCGCTCGTCAAGTTGAAAAAGGTGTCTGAGTTCGATCTGGACGATTCAAAGCAGAGACCACTGGTCTTTGAGGCAGGATACCGATACATCACGGCTCCAAATGAGCCCGTAGACAACAGGTTCATGCCGGTGGTGACTTTTAACTTTCCTACAAAAGGCGCCCTTTTGATTACGGACAGAAACCGCGCGGATCTCGATTGGAAAGGAGGAACCTTCAAATGGCGATATCGCAATAAGGTCACCCTAACGCGAACCTTCGCGATCGGCTCCTATCATCTGATCCCCTATGCCAGCGCCGAACCCTACTACACGAGCCAATATGGGAAATGGAGTACCACGGATCTTGAAGCGGGCTGTCTGTTTCCGGTAGGCAAGCACGTGCAGTTCGACGCCTATTATGAGCATGAGAACAACACTGGTAAGGCGCCGAACCAGCAGGAAAACAACATCGGCTTGGCCGCCCACATTCTCTTTTCAAGGGTAAAGAAGCAATAACCGAGTGATGTCCTGCTCAGCCTCGGTATTTCTGACTATCTACCAACTCGCTTCCAGACCTGCGACAGGTCCCTGTTGAGTTAGCCGAAATCCCACGCGATTATTGGTTCCTTGAATACTGAGCCTGGTTCCCATCTGATATCCCGCCTTGAAATCCACGCCTTTATAGAGTCGGACTTGCGCTGTTCCCTGCGAGAACATGAAGTTGCCGTAGCCAAAGAAGTACATCCCCTGAAAGCCGCCGGCGATTGAAAAACGGTTGGAATCGTGAATTGGATACCAGCGGCCCTCGGGCCCCAGAACCGGCAAGGGAGCAAACGTAGAGCCCGATGCAGTGCGGGTTGCAGAAACATTGTTGACCGTTCCGGTTCCAGTCAGTCTTCCTGTCGTATCAAGCAAATGAAGTGATACCACCAATGCCAAATAGCCCTGATGCCGGCGGATGAAGTCGTATTGATACCCAGGCGAGAATGTCAACGAGTTTAGATCGGCGGTTACAGTAGCCCCCGTATGATATGTCACTCCCTGAAAGGTGATGTCCCGGGTTATCGTGGCTGACTTCGTACTGTAGACAGGGCTTGCAGCGAAGATGAGATGGTGCTTTCTTTTGAAGTGCCAATCGACCCCGCCAGTAAAGGTAGAATAATTTCCAAAGTCAAAGTCCTTGCTTAGATCCCACGACACCTGGTCCCCTGAGGTGCGGAGGTCACCCGTCGGGTGGGAGAACCACCACATCCCAGTTACGCGCCATTTATAGGAGTCAACATCGGTCGTCTTTTCCTGGGCGTGAAGTGTGGGTAGAGCGAAGAACAGAGAAAAGGCAAAAATCAGGGGAATCGCGAGACGGGCTCTTGCATGACTCATTTTGGGTTGGGCTCCTAAGGCGGTTCGCAGCATTCTGAACCTAACAAATGTCTAATGGCGTGGATACTGGCAGAACTGACAGGGGGGGCCCCGAGTACGGGAGCGGCTGAACAAAGTGACGACCTCCGAACCTCGTCCATCGTAAAGCGTTAGTTGACTGATTCCGCAACGAGGAATCACACGGGCGACTGGCACTTCTGCCAGTTTCCACCCTCAAGGGTCCGTTGTATGTTGCGATTACGGGCTGGGCTATTTGACGATTCTGCGCGCATAACGTGCGCAGAGAGCCTGCGGAGCCGCAGTTGTGACTTCAGGTGGCGGCCCAAGTCGTTTCCACAAGGATGAGGAGGAAGCAATGCAACGAGGATTTCGGATCAGTTTGGCGGTGCTCGGACTCGCACTTCTGGCATGCGGAGTCACCCTGGCGCAGGACGTGAAGTCTCAGTCCATGCCCGGCACAGACTTCTCGAAGTTTCACACCTACAAATGGGTAACTGTTGAAGGCGCAAAATATCCTAACCAGATCATGGACGCCCAGATCAAGCAATCGATTGACAGTCAACTTGCTACGAAGGGATTGAGCAAGGTGGAGAACGGCCCGGCCGACCTGTATATCAGTTACCAGGTCGCGGTGCAGCAGTCGACGCAGTGGAACGCCTATGGAACGGGCGGATACCGCTGGGGCGGCGGCATGGCCAGCGCGACACAATCGACGATCAATACCGGCACTCTCGTGCTCGATTTTTACGATCCCACAACGAAACAGCTCGTATGGACCGGGAGTGCGACCAAGACTCTGAACCCGAGCAGCAATCAGGAAAAGAACCAGAAGAATCTGGACAAAGCCATGGCGAAGCTTCTGAAGGCCTACCCGCCAAAGTAACTTCCGGTTGAATCGGGGACGGACGGCTGATCAAAGTCGTCCGCCCCCGCGCGATCGGGAGCGCGAATCCGTCAGGGGCCAATGGTTCTGCCGGCCGATCTTGCCCGGCCCGGCGCCTTGCGCAGAGGAGACGCCCAGTCTCCGTCGTGACTTATCACCCGCAGTACATAATTGCGCCTGCATAGCGGGCAAACCGGACATCGCCTGACATGATTAATCCAGGCGTCATGCAGGGTCGGTGGTTCAACGCCCGCTCTCCACTGGCAGAACTGACAGTTCATTTGGGGCCGGACGATTGCTATAAAGCATTGGCGAATAAGGCTTGATTCTGAAAATTGATCATTATCCATCTCTGCACTCCCAAGCCATCTCCATGGAAGAAAGGAAGTGTATGACGATTCGTGTGTGCGATCCGTTTTCCTCGTTCTCTGTCTGGATGGCCCTTTTTCTCATGGTCTTGCCGGGAATGTGCGCGTCGAGAGACAAGAAAGACGTCGTTATATTCGCAAATGGCGATCGAATGACATGCGAGATCATGCAACTTCAGAAAGGCTATCTGTACGTCAGGCTCGCCAATGGCGAAGGAACCATCCCCGTCGACTGGACGAAGGTTGTCCGCATTGAAAGCAAGTACAATTTCGTCGTATCCGATGAAAGCGGAGAGCGGTTTACAAGCGGTCTAAAGAGCGCGGCGACCGCAGAATCGGCAGACAAATTCGCAATAGTGGTCACCCGGCGCTCTGCAACC
Organism: Occallatibacter sp.; assembly: GCF_049802275.1. Lineage (NCBI taxonomy): Bacteria > Pseudomonadati > Acidobacteriota > Terriglobia > Terriglobales > Acidobacteriaceae > Occallatibacter > Occallatibacter sp. The sequence continues at coordinate 5,083 of NZ_JBARMD010000577.1, forward strand.
AAGGTCGTACCGGGGCGCGAGATTGTAGCGATCGAACAAAATGACATCAACTTTTGGCAGAATATACACGGTTCAATTGATTCCGGCCTCAATTTCACCAAGCAACAGAATCGGCTTCAGTTCAACTTTGGCTCAACTGCAATTTATGCAAAACCTGTGTGGTCAGCCAATGCCGATTTGAGTTCCAGTTTCAGCGGTGGGGGCGCGGCTGAGAATTTTCGATACGATCTGCAATTGCAGGGCATAAGGCAGATGCGCTCGCCACGTAATGCCTACATGGGTATTGCAGGATTTCAACACAACGGCGAACAGGAGCTTGATCTGCGCACGACCTTGGGTGGAGCGCTTGCGCACAATTTCAAAATGACCAATAACAGCCTTGTAATGGCATATGGCGGGGCAGACTGGAACAGTGAGAGATACTCGCAACAGGCGACAACCGGGCAGACCGGAAATAGCGCCGAGGCAATAGTCGGGTCCCAGTTCAATTTCTTTCGTTTCAGGACTACGAATTTCCTGTTGAACTCGCAGGTCTATCCAAGTCTGACCGACCTGGGGCGTGTGCGCCTCGATTTGAATGCCTCGCTTAAATTGAGAATCGCCAAACGCCTCTATTGGAATTTCAGTTACTACCTCAATTACGATAGCCATCCGCCGCAGAATCTGCCGCAGTCGGATTACGGCTCTGCTGCGAGCATTGGATGGAAGTTCTAAAACGTCTCGAGGAGAACGAGGCACCCATGCTCATATTGGATGTTTGACCTGCGGTCATTTTCCAGGAAAAATCCGATGCGCGCCATCGCCGCCCAGGAGAGCCTGTCATTGTTGACAGTTTCGGCCAATAAGCCCCGCGCGTAACATGCAGTTTCAGGTGTCGGTAAGACTTGTTGCCGGCAACAAATCTCCGGAGCGCACTCCCGATTGAGCGGCAAGTTCCTTGTTCTGGTAGAACAAGGCGTATGCGGAAAGCGTGGCGCGACAGCCACCACGCCATCACAGGGGCTACCCCTTCAAAAATTGGCATTATTCCGTGAGTTCTCGAGCGGTTTGATCGCGGGCTAGATCAGAAATGGATGGCGATGGAAGGCGAATTCGACAATTCGATCATCTCTGACGCTATCCCTCCAGCGGATCACTCCACCAGGAGTTGGCGATTGTCCGCGCTCATTGCATCCTGGGCTGAAAAGGCGCAGAGGCTCCAAAAAGAGGCGCACGTTTTCTACTTTGCATTCAAACACCCTGGAACACCCTGGTACGCGAGGCTGATTGCCGCATGCGCTGCGGGCTACCTGCTGAGTCCCATTCAGATCATTCCGAGCTTTATTCCGGTCATCGGCTTTATGGATGATCTGGTTGTGCTGGTTGTGGGGTTCAAGCTGATTCAGAAGACAATCTCTCCAGAAGTGCTGGAAGAGTGCCGCGAGCGAGCTGAAGCAGCCGAAGCGAAACGGAAATCAAATGACAGTTCAGTGACCGACGTGGTTATTTCTGTCACAGTTGCAATTCTGTGGCTCATCTCAGCGATTGCAGGCAGCCTGCTGATTGCTTCTTACCTTCGCCGCCGATAGACGCGCTTGCCGCGCCGAATCGGGAGCTGTCACATTTGACAGTTCACAACCGAGATTGATCAGATTAGCTTCCAGAGCAGAATGAACCTGTCCCCATCGGGATCGACGATCTTGACTTACCAAATTCCAAACCGGCAGCCTATCTCGTTTGGCCTTGCAGAAAAGAACTACACATGGACCTGCTGACAGAGGCCACTCGGCCTGCGAACGCGCCGCCGGGTTTTCACCTGCTGGCGAAACCAAGCGGCTCAACATGCAATATTGATTGCACGTATTGCTTCTTCCTGTCCAAAGATGCTCTGTATCCGAACGAAAAGCATCGGATGTCAGACGAGACGCTGGAACTCTATATCAAGCAATTGCTGGAGTCGCATCGTACACCTACGGTGACGGTTGCGTGGCAGGGCGGTGAGCCCACGCTGATGAAGGTTGAGTTCTTCCGGCGTTCCATTGAGCTGGTCGAGAAGTATCGCCGGCCGGGACAAACCATTCAGCACACTTTTCAGACCAACGGCATCCTCCTTGATGACGAGTGGTGCACTTTTTTCAAGGAACACGATTTTCTTGTTGGGCTCAGTTGCGACGGTCCTCGCGAGATACACAACACCTATCGGCTTGACCGCGGCAAGCAGGGAACTTTCGACAAGGTGATGAAGGGCTGGCGCTACCTGCGCAAGCACAATGTGGACTTCAACGTCCTGTGTACGGTGAACGCGGCCAACGAGAAACACGGTCGCACCGTCTACCGTTTCTTTCGCGATGAGATGGGCGCTAAGTGGGTGCAGTTCATTCCCATCGTCGAGCGCGCTAACGCTGAGACGATCCAAATCGCGAATCTGGGGTGGAGCGAGCAGGCCGACGGCAAGCGCATCCTCTACACGCAGTCCGGCAACATGGTCACTAATCGGACCGTGGGCAGCAGGCAATACGGCCAGTTCATGGTGGATATCTTCGAGGAATGGGTTCGGCATGACGTGGGCGAAGTATTTGTTCAGTTGTTCGATGTGACACTCGAGGCTTTCTTTGGCCGCCACCTGCTGTGCATTCATGCTCCAACCTGCGGATATGGCCCGGCACTCGAATACAACGGCGACCTTTACTCCTGCGATCATTTCGTTGAGCCGAAATACCTGCTCGGCAACATTCACGAGAGCACTCTTTTGAAAATGGTGGCATCGCCTGAGCAGCGCAAGTTCGGCGATGACAAGCGCAATCTGCTCACGAAGCAATGCCAGAACTGCAGAGTCAGACATCTATGCAATGGCGGCTGCCCCAAGGATCGCTTTGGAGTTTCACGCGATGGTGAGCCGGGACAGAACTATCTCTGTGAGGGGCTTGAACTGTTCTTCATGCACACGGGCCCGACGATGTCGATGATGGCGCAGTTGCTGCAACAACGTCGCGCGCCATCTGAAGTAATGGGCATCATCGCTGACCGCGACGCTCAGCAGGCACACAACGCGCTTTGTCCCTGCGGCAGCGGCAAGAAGTTCCGTAAGTGTCATGGCGATCAGAATCCAGAGTCGCCATTCAGCAAACTCGACCCGTCGACAGCGCCGGTCGAGATCGATACAAGCCCTGTTGCGGGATCTTCGGCCTAGCAGCAGGAAACCCACCCTCAATTCGCTAATCTGGCTGGCCGACCGGCTTCTCCGTTCGTTTTGACAGCACATCGGCCAAAGAAGATCGAAAGTATTCCGTATGAATGGCTGATCGAGAATTGTTTTATGGTCTATCCGGCGCAGGATTTTGCGGCCCAGTTCTTTTCCACCTTCAAGGAGTTTCCACCGGCACAGAAGGCAGCTACTTTCACTCTCAACGACGCACTTGAAAAGATGTCGTCGTTCGCAACCATGGGAGGCGCAGGTAAAGCCACCAACCGAACCTGATCAACCGTGAGC
>NZ_JBARMD010000578.1:0-2308 GCF_049802275.1 Occallatibacter sp.
CTCCCGATGCGCCCGCAGGTCTGCTCGTTGTGCCTGTGCCGCTGCACCGCACCAAGCAGAAACAGCGGGGCTTCAACCAGGCCCGCGCCCTTGCTAAATGCGCCATCGACGCCCTGCGTAAATCGCATCCCGGCTGGCGTCTTACCCTGGCACCCTCCACGCTCATGCGTCTGCGATCCACCGCAAGCCAGGCAGGACTGACACCGCGCCAGCGCCGCCACAATGTCCGTGGCGCGTTCAAGGTTTCCGATCCGTCCGTTGTCGCGGGCAAACAAATCCTGCTGGTCGATGACATTCTCACGACCGGTGCTACCGCCCGCGCTGCTGCCCAGTCCCTTATGAAGGCCGGAGCGACCGCTGTATACGTGGCGACGCTCGCCCGCGCGCGCCGCATCAACAACAACGCGCAGCTTCTTCCGTTAGAAACGAGACGCGCCCAACCCGGCATGGAGCCGGCCAACCAGTTCGCAGGCATGCATTTGTCATCATCCACTCACCAACTTTCCTAAAGAGGGGACCAGATGTCGCTCGGAAAAGCCATGATTCATGCACGCAAGCAAAAATCCGCCGCACGCGCCGCCGCTTATGCTGCTGAGTCAGGCACCCATACGGCTGTGCACGCCAACCACATTCTGCAGATGCCGGTGCTGGTGCTCAACGCGTCCTATGAGCCTATCAACATCTGCGGAGCGCGCCGCGCGCTCGTGCTGGTGCTCAAGGGTATCGCGCGCACTGAAGAGGAGCACGGCCTCACGCTTCACGCGCAGCGCAGCCGCATCGCCATGCCCTCGGTCATCCGCCTGCTTGAATACCGGCGCATCCCGCACCAGACGCGCGCCCTGTCGCGCAAAAACATCCTGTTGCGCGATCGCAACCAGTGCCAGTACTGCGGCGTGGTGCTGCCCTCTGGCGAACTCACTCTCGATCACGTCGTGCCGCGTTCGCGGGGCGGCAACTCTACTTGGGAGAATCTCGTTGCCTGCTGCCACGCCTGCAACCGCCGCAAGGGCAACCGCATGCTGGCGGAGCTTGATGACATGATTTTGCTGCGCGAGCCGCGGCCATTCTCGCTCCACACCAGCCGCCAGATCATGCGTATGCTCGGCCGGGGCGACGACCGCTGGCGCAAATACCTCTTCTATTAATTGACTTCCTCTAAGCCGCATCACGGGTGTGTCCAGTTGGTGCACATTCCGCAACCCGAAAAACGACGAGACTGCAAAGAATACTGAGGCTCCCCAACCCACAATCCACTGGAGCTTTGCGTCTGTTTACTCGCGCCATCGTACGCATTCCGGGCAGCAATTTCGCTGACGGCCTCACGACCGTCGATCTGGGCATTCCTGCTTTCGACGAGGTTCTTCACCAGCATGCGCGCTATTGCGATGCCCTGTGCGACTGCGGTCTCGAACTGACCGTTCTTGAGCCCGACCTTCGCCACCCCGATTCCACCTTTGTGGAGGATGCAGCGATTCTGACGCCGCACGCTGCTGTCCTCACGCGCCCCGGCGCATCGAGCCGCGAGGGTGAAGTTGCGGCCATCCGGCCCGTTATCGAGCGTTTCTATACCCGCGTTTTGACAATCGAAGCGCCCGGCACGGTGGATGGCGGGGATATATGCGAAGCCGAAAACCACTTCTTCATCGGTGTCTCACTGCGCACCAACGAAGAAGGCGCCCGACAGCTCGCTGCGCAACTCGGCGAGCACGGCTACACTGCTTCCACCATCGACATCCGCTCTATGACGACAATCCTTCATCTCAAGAGCGGCATCAGCTATGTGGGGGACAACACGCTGGTGGTGATGGATGAGATGGCTAACAATCCCCAGTTCGCCCGCTTCAATCAGATCCGCGTCTCTGCCGCGGAGAGCTATGGCGCCAACTGCGTCCGCGTGAACGACCGCGTGCTTGTGGCGAAAGGATTTCCGGACATCAATGAGAAACTGGTCGCGCGCGGATTTGATCCACTGGTCCTGAACATGAGCGAGTTTCAAAAAATGGACGGCGGCCTGAGCTGCCTCTCGCTGCGGTTTTGATGCAGCTGGTAGCCCGTAGCCTGTTGCTTCTGGCTTTTAGCTACAGGCTACAGGGGCTCTCCGCTACTGCTGAGGCTTCGGCTGCTGCGCGGGCGGGGCGGGCGTGGCCGGCTTTCCTGGCTGTCCCTGCTGCTGGCCGTTTTGCGGACCGGTCTTTGTAATGTCCTGCCCGTCGTAGATGATCTTGATCGTCGAGCCGAACCGCTTGTAGTCGGTGTACTTGATCGTGTCGCGAATGTGGACGTCCTGGCTCATGTACCCGTTCCCGCC
>NZ_JBARMD010000579.1:0-5287 GCF_049802275.1 Occallatibacter sp.
GCTTTACACAGTGCCTCGCACGCAGAAGCATCGCTGGCATAACGCGCCTGCGCAAACGCCTCGCCCGAGACGCCCAGTACGCGCGTGCCCATGCCGCCTATCGAACTCGCAGCCGACTTTGCATCCGCTGCAACAATGCCGATCGCAAGCGAAGCACCGAGCCGCGCGGCCAGCTGTTTGCCCGTCGTTACCACTTCGAGCGAAGCCTTCGTCAGGGCGGAGCCCGTTTCCTCAGCATGTGTCAAAACAAGAATTGATTCCGCCATTACTTCGCTCCAATCCACTCGACGAGTTCCTGTGCAATGGCGTCGGCTGCCATATCCTTGACCACGCGTGTCTGCCGTTGCTGGCTGGGCAAGCTTGCCGATACATACTGCACCCCATTCTCAGCAAGCGCTGCCGGCTTCGCCTTCTGTAGAGCTGGCATCACGGTGCGCATATTCGCCATGCCAATCTGCGGATTGTTACGGGGTTCCGGCAGGTTGCCCGTCGCCCATCCCAGCACCGCCGGCGCACCCGCGCACTCTGAAGCCTGGTGCTTGCCGCCTTCCACGCGCTCCAGCACTTCGAACGATCCATCTTCGCGCAACTGGATCTGATCCACGCCCATGAACTGATCCATAATCGCCAGGCGCTCCCCCACAAGCTGCAACGTAACGCCCGCACCCCGCGCCGCCGATTCCCATCCGCCAAACAGCAGGAGCTTCGATTTTTCCAGCCCCGGGATAGCATCGATTGCTCCGGCCAGCACGGCCGCCGTGGCATGCGCATCGGCAAATCCGCCCACCGGCGCGTCAATCGCAACGAGTTCGAAGCTGACCCTCTGCGCGATGGTCATCATTACCTGCTGCAGCTTTGCCTTCGGTCCGAGTGACACCAGCCAGAGTTTGCTCCCGGGGTATTTCGCCACCAGACTCGCCGCCTCATAGAGCGCACTCGCCGCCCACGGGTCGAGCACTGCCGGCAGCATCATTTCATTCTTGAGCCCGGGCCCCTTCGGCCCCGTCACCGGCTCCAATGTCTGCAACGGATCCGGCACAATGCCAGCGCAGACGACGATGTGTAATTGCATAGCTTCTAGCTCCTAGCTTCTAGCTGCTAGCTTTTTTCTGCTCGCAGCTGAATTGAGGGTGTGAATGAAGGCGGAGAGCATCTTGGACACTTCGTCACTGAGCACTTTGGCTTGCTCCAGATCTTCTGAGCTTGCGAAACCGAGGCTATTTGCAACCACGATCTGAGTCTGGAGTTCATATGTCGAGCCTTGAGCCACTCCAAGAAACTGACGAAACTCGGCAGGATTGAGTCTGCCACGCCCTTCTGCGATGTTGCTTGCGATAGAGACACTCGCTCTGCGCATCTGCGAACTCAATCCATACGCTTCATCCTTGGGAAGAGAACGTGTGAGTTTGTAGATACAGACCGTCAGATCGATTGCTTTTTGCCACACAATAAGATCTCTGTAGTCTTGCGCCATCTGTTTACGGCTCAACTTTCCAATAATCTTTGTTAATCAGCAAACAAAAGCATCAGCCGGCGGTCATTGGATCTAGCTAGCAGCTAGAAGCTAGTAGCTAGGAGCTGCTGTTCAGTTCTCCACCGAATGCAATCCCCCCGCTCCTGCGCGAAAATCAATATTGGTCAGCCCGTCTGGGCCCGCATGTGAGCAGTTCCACAGGCACGCGCCGCAGTGCACGCACTTTTCTCGCTCGAAAACCGGCGCTCCCTCCGAACCCGCGGTCAGCGCCTGTCCTGAACACATTGCAATGCACGTTTTGTCGTCGCACTGAATGCAGAGACCTGCGTTGCGAAACGTCACGTGATCGGCGAATCCCGGCATCGCTTGCACCTTGCCACCCATCAAAAGCGCGTCCTGGTGCGAGATCAGCAGTCTGCCATCGAACTCAATCTCCGGCCAGCCGCGCGCCGACATCAGCGCATCGTGCAGCGCACGCCCATCTTCCACCGCCAGCATGGCCGCCTCCTGCCGCTTAAGTTCTTTAAGCGAGCGCACTGTCCGTTTCTTGATCTGCTTGTGCACGGGCGGAACCTTAGCAACCAGCGACGCCCTTCCGCCTGTAAGGCCGGCGAGCGCCATGCCCAGTAATCCGGAGGCAAATCCACGGTGGAATCCATTGCGCGCATTCATGGCCGCGAGGGCATTGCGTTCGATCCAGCTGGCACGCCGGCGCAGCCCGTAGGTAGCTGCCAGATTCTCCTTCGTAAAGCCGCGCCCCACTCGAAGCAGATCAATTACCGCTTCGCCCAGTTGAACGCCGGTCGTCCACGCTTCGTCCACGCCGGAGCCCGCCAGCATGTTTGTTGAGCCCGACCCTTCGCCGATGCGAGCATAGCCATCGCCCATCAGGAACGGTTCACCGTGCGCGCCTGATTCATCCAGCGATTTCGCTCCCCACGAGCGCAATGTGCCGTCCTTCAAATAGCGCCACAGCGCCGGGTGTTGGATGAAGTGCTGCAGATAGCGATAGGCCGTTCGTCCGGGATCGCCGAGCCACGACGGCACAAAAATCCCAACCGACGCCAGCCGCTCCGGATGCACATACAGGAATCCAAAAATCTCCGGTTCGGGGAATCCAAAGGTATGCCACACGGTTCCCGCTTCGAGCGTGGTCTCCTCGGGCAGCTCGATCACAAACTTCATGCCCATTGCCCACTCGCGCTTGTCGTGCCCCGGCGGCATTCCTATGCGTTTGTCGATCGCCCGACCCACCGCGCCGAACGGCCCATCGCCGACGACCGTCAAGCTGGCGCGCACGTCCATGCCGGCCACAAAGCCAGCTTCGGGCGTCCCTTGCCTGTCCACGCCCTGGTCAGTCAGCCGGATGCCGGCAACCTTCTCGCCGCTCCGCACTTCGTTCTCTTGAAACAGCGGTTCGCTCACCGGCATCGAGGGCCATATCTGAACCAGCCCCGATGCCATTAGCTGCGCGCCAACCCACTGGTTGAACTGGCCAATCGACATTACCAGGCCGCCGCCCTTGTGCAGGAATTGCGGTGTCCATGGCAGATGAAAGGCGTCGTCTCGTACACCGAGCGTCGCACTCAGAATGCGCAATGTGCGATCCGCCATTTGCACCAGGAGTGACCGCCGGCTTGCGCCAACCGGATCGAGCAGATACAGAATTCGCTCCCGTGTCACCGGCGTAGCCATCGCAATGTCGAACGGGTTCAGTTGAGGAAAGCTCTCGCGAATGCCGCGGGCGGCTGTGACCACGCCACTGACGCCCGAAGCGATATCATCCGCGCGCTCGTAGCACAGCACCTGCAACGGAAGTCCTGGCGCAACTTTGCTCTCAAACGCAGGATCGGCAGGATTCTCATTCCATGCGTGTGTCAGCGTGGTTAGAAATCCGCCCATTGCCGGCCCAAACCCGACACATGCGATATCGGCTTCCATCGTGTGGCGCTCGATCGGTGGTGCGCTGCTCTCGCCCATGTTCACGTTGCTGCTCATGCGGGGTAATCCAGTGCTTCGGGAATCATCACCTTGCTCACCGTGTCCGCAGCGCGATCCTTTGCCAGCCGCGATCCGCTAAGGCAACTGCACAGCTTGTTCTGAAGCCGCAGAAATTCACCTGCCCCCGCGCAGTTTGCACAGGGCCCCGCCTTCATCGGGTGTCCACCATTCGCGCTGACGACGTCGACCGCCATCGCGGCAATGCCCGGCATGGTCTCCTCAAGTTCATCCAACTCGGCCGCCGAGAAGCACGCGCTGCACCCACGCTGGTCCCAAATCGGATGCTCGTTGTATCCGAAAACCAGCTCCGCACAGATGCGCGATACCTCGCCTGCCGCCTGCGCGGACTGCACGTGGCACAGATCGCTCAGGAACTGCACGGTGCCCCCCAGCCCGTCCGCAACTGATGCGTTGGTGGCGCCGCGATGCTCCAGCTCCAGCACATCTAGAATCTGATGTCGCGATGCCAGCAGCCAGCAGAGCGCATCGGCCAGCGGGAACGTCACACCCTGCCGCTGCCCGTGATAGAGTCTGTTGCCTGCAGCGTCTGTGGACTTCTGCAAATACTCGAGCGTCCACAGCCACATGCGCATGGCCGAAGCCAACGTGCATGCGCCAGTACCGGGATGGGTTGCGGCAATTCGACGCATCTCGTCAGCCCATGCACGCATCTCCGCCAGGAAGACTTCGGACGTCATCGTCACAGTGAGGTGCCTGCGCTGGACAGCTTCCGGTCCCTCATACGTCGCCTCAAGCTGCGCATCCATCCACTTGCTGGCAAGGAATCCCGGGCAATCCTCGGTGATGCCGTATCCGCCCATCAGGCTCACAGCCTCGCGCATCATGTTGGCGCCGTGGCCCGTGTTCCACAGCTTCGTGGCCGGGCACAGCACATTCGCTTCCGCATCCTTTAGCACAAACTGCACCAGCGGGTCGGCCACCAGCTCTTCGCGTCGCGGATCGCTGTTATGCAACGCTTCGCCACTGCGCATCTTCAGAAACTCCACGGCGCGCTGCTCGCTTTCACGCAATGCCTTCAGTCCCGCACGCCCGCCCCCAATGCCGCGCTCCGCCATGATTGCAGTCTTCTGTTTTTCAATCGGATCGAGCTCGTCAAACAGGCGAGCCGCAGCAAAACCCAGCGAAGCCGCGGCCTCGCCCGTCGCCCATACATCCACTAGCCTGTGCAGCGCATCCTCTCGCTGCTGGATGCCTTGCTCGTAGCGCACGGTTCCCGGCTTCGCGCCCTCGGCTCCGCGAAAGCGTCCGCGCTGATAACGAATCACCGGCTCGACAGCAGACAACAGCTTGGCCGCCGTCATCAACCCCACGGTCACGCGTGTCCGCCGAAAGACCGCCTCAATGACTTCGCTGTGGTTGAAATTCGGTACGATTACGCCGTCTTTCACGGTGTAGCCGCCCACAATGCGGCTGGCCGGCACTTTCAGATTGAAGATGGGATCGCCTGTCGACGACAACTGGTGCACCAGCTTCTTCGTAGGCGTCCCGGGATCGAAGGTACCCTCGTCTGTCTCTTCCAGGATCACCACGCAACTGCCCTTGATCTGCGGGTCGTCAGTTGTCACTGCCGCCGTCACAAAATTCGCAAACGCAATATTGGTGATGAAGCGGCCACGCTTCTCCACCTGCAGCCACGGCTCCTCGCCATTGCGCCATCCGGCCACCCGCACCTTGCCGCTCAACATGCCCGTGTCCACGCCCACGTAGGGAATCGGTTCGGTCAGCACAAACGCCCCACGCCAGGGCTTGCGATCATCGCCGGGCTGCGGGGGTGCGGAAAGACTCATGTAG
>NZ_JBARMD010000580.1:0-3493 GCF_049802275.1 Occallatibacter sp.
TTCTTAAAGTCCGTTTCGCCAGCATCGACCGGACAAAGGAAAAGCAGCTTGGCATAAACATCTTCAGTACAGGGTTTGGAAATACGATCGGTACGATCTCGACAAACCAGTACACGCCCACAGTACCTCAGCTTTCGGGGGGGTCTACTCCGACCCTTAACAACGTCAACCCATTGAACTTGTTTGCATACTATCCGGGCATCAATCTCGGCGTGACCATCCAGGCGCTCGAGCAGAAGGGTTTGGCAGAGGTTCTTGCCGAGCCGAACGTGATGGCGAGGAATGGACATCAGGCTAGCTTCTTGGCAGGCGGTGAATACCCCTATCCAGTGGCGCAGACCGGCGTTAGCGGCGGAACGTCTGCTCCCATCACCATTCAGTACAAGCAATACGGCATTCTTCTTGCCTTCCTGCCTACAATAACGAATCGCGGAACAATCAGGCTTCAGGTTGCGCCCGAAGTCAGTTCTCTCGATTATGCAAACTCAGTCAACATTGGTGGCGCTTCTGTCCCGGCCCTCACCATCCGGCGCGTCAAGACGGAAGTTGAACTGGCCGATGGACAGAGTTTCGTCATTGGCGGTCTGCTCGATAATCGCGAAACGGACAATTTTGAGAAAATTCCATTTCTCGGCGACATTCCGATTCTGGGCAAATTCTTTACATCCATGCAAAGGCAAAAATCCAACACGGAATTGATCGTCATAGTCACTCCGGAAATTGTGAATCCAATCGATGCAGGCACGCCATTGCCGGAGTTGAAGTTTCCGGAAGGGTTCCTCCCTCCGAATTCGCCGATTCCGATGCATACACCGGACAATAAGGTCGCCGGTAGTGCGCCAGTGCCTCCTCCGGCATCGATCCCCGTGGAGAAGCTGATTGAAAGCAATAAGCCGGAAACGCCGTTGATTGTCGAAGGAAGCATGAGCGTCGGCGGAGGCGGCAGCGGAGCCTCGACATCAACCCAGCCAGCACCGCAGTAGCCAACAGGTGTTCAAATCGGTTCATCAGGAGCTGAGCTTCAAGATGTGTCCCCAGCGCACTTCTCGCTGGGGACACATGCTATTTGCGCCCTTTTCGGTCGCGCCGAGAACTGAGATTCCCAAGTCCTGCTACCACTTTCTCGGTGCGAATTCTGAAGCGAATTCAGGATTCTGTTCTAGGACCAAAGTGATGGAGTTATCGAGAATTTGATGAAACTGCGCGATTGGTCATCATCTCGATTGGAACGACACGAGGAGAAAAAATGCCCACCGAGTCTGAACGGCTGAGGGTGATGAACCTGACGCGCGGCACCGAGTTAGCTGGCAAGGCAGAGGTCGCCAAGAGTGGAGGTAAAAGATCGAAAGGCCTGTTAGGACGTAAAGGCCTGGCGCGCGGAGAAGGATTATGGATTGTGCCCTGCGAGGCGATCCACACCTTCTTCATGCAATTCGACATCGATCTTATCTACCTCGATCGGAAACTTCGGATCAAGAAAGTCGCGACTGGCGTATCTCCCTGGCGATTGTCAGTGTGCCTGTCCGCTCACTCTGTACTTGAACTGCCCTCAGGGATCGTTCATGAATCACAGTCTCGTCCGGGTGACCTCATTGAGTTTTTGCCGCTGCCAGAATCGACCGGCTCGCTCAGGGGGTGATTTTGCTTGAGACGGATCTGGATGCGTCCTTGCTTCGGCGACGATAGCGCAAAAATCAGCCAAGATGTTTCAGGCGGAAATTCCTCTGCGATTTCCGAAGATATCCAACATCGCAGCCTTGTGTAACGCGCCCAGGGTGGAACAACTCAAACCTGTTGCTCGCTCGTATCCGGGACGCCCAACTTGCTCGGAAAGCGGCGCACAAACACCCACAGATAGAAGGAAGCCAAGGCCAGAAGGATAATGGGTATCGGACGAGCAAGGAGGCTCACAATTGCGTTGAACAGAGGGCTTTTGTTAGAGAAGTGCAAATCCTTGGTGAGGATCGCAAGCATCGCTATCGGGAGGTCTGACGTAATCAGGATCGCCAAGGAATTCAGCATGAGCCCAACTCGCCCGAGCAAGCCGCCTTCGGCCAAGAGCATCGCACAAGCGGGAATTGTCAGAATCAACAGCTTCGCGTCATGTGGACGATGATAGACCGGCAACAGGGAGAGAGGAGCGATGACCGCCAGAGCCAGATAGTCTTTCGATAGCGCCGCGGGAGCGCGCACGGTAACGTTCATCCAGCCAAGCAGAAGAGATCCGCAGATCAGGTAGGTCGCAGGGTTGTAGAAACGTGGATCATCGCGGAATAGACTCATGACTGTCTGCAGATCAATGATCACGCCACTGCCACTTTTATTCATGGAGCTAGTAACGGGGTCGTTGACTTCACCGTAGGCTGAGGTAACGAGCAGATTAGCTGACATTTCCCGCATCCACTGAGGCGAGACATGGAAGATCCACAGGAAAGCAGGAATTGCAAGTACTAAGGTGAGGGCGAGCGTTTGCAACGCCCGTTTTCGATGCGCTTCACCGGCCAGGAGGAAGTAGAGCCAGACCAAGCCCGTATCATGGGGCTTTAGCTCCAGGCTCAGAGCGAGGCAGAAAACGCCTGCAATTACGTATTGGTTCTCGAGAAAACACCAGACGGCCACGAGGCAGAGTCCAATGGCTAATCCGGCTGGGTTCCCGCCAGCAAAGAGAATCCCACAGTTAGCAAGCAAGAAGGCTATCAGATAGAATGCGACATTCGATGCGTATGCTTGCGCAAGCGCCCACATTAGAAATGCCGCAAGCGTGAACATTGCGGCTGTGAAACCCGTCCAAAAAAATTGGGCTGCCGACCACGGCAGTAATGCGAAGGGCGCCATAAAGAAATATGTAGTGGGGAGGTAGAGCTGTAGAAGGACTCGTGGAAGCTCGGTCAGTGCGACGGGGTTTGAAGAGTGCTCGCCCCCTTCCAACTGATAAACAGCCTTTAATTGCCTCTCGTTGTATGGGTCGCCATCTTGGAGGAGGCAACGCGTGCCCAGATAAACAACCCGTAGGTCCACAATAATGCCACGGGCCGAATGCTCGAGAGCGAAACCCCAAAACAGCGAGAACATGCTGCACAACGACAGCAAAAGGAAGATTGCCGCACGTGCCTTCGTCATGCTTCTGCTCCCCGTCTCAGCGGCGCAGAGTTTCGAATCAACAGACGAAATTCCGCGTATTGTCGGCAATCCACGACATCCGACGTCGTTCCGGAGCGTAATCGGAAGCCGCGATTACAATCGCATTGTCCAAGGGAAAAGTGGCCGCACTTCGATTCGAACATTCAAATTATATTAAGCCTGCGCTCCAAAACTTCAAACAAACAAAGATACTCGCCGGTGACAGAACGGTGCAAATGGACCTGAATGATACCGCGATCGTGTCTTTCCCGTCTTTTCACGTTGCTCTTGCTCTGCTATCCGCTGTTGCGCTTGGCTTAATTCGGCGGTTGCGCGTCTTGGCCTGGATTCTGACCGTCCTTGTTTGTATCTC
>NZ_JBARMD010000581.1:0-1680 GCF_049802275.1 Occallatibacter sp.
TGATCCAACTTTCCGATATCCAGGCCGCCCTCGAACGAATCCGCTCCGACATTCGCGTTTCTCCCTGTACGCACTCGGAGACCTTTTCCGGGCTGACCAACAATTCCATCTTCCTGAAGCTCGACAACCAGCAACGCACCGGAGCGTTCAAAGAGCGGGGAGCACTCAATAAACTGCTGACGCTGAATCAAGCTGAACGCGCGCACGGCGTGATCGCCGCATCCGCCGGCAATCATGCGCAAGGCGTCGCCTACCACGCGGGAAGGCACAACATCAAAGCGCGCATCGTCATGCCGCTGCCCACGCCGCTCACCAAAGTGTCGGCCACTCGCGCCTACGGCGCAGAGGTCGTCCTTCACGGCACCAATTACGACGAAGCCTACGAAAAGGCAGTCGAACTGAGTCATCAACACGGGCTCACCCTGATTCATGCCTTCGACGACGACGCGGTCATCGCCGGGCAGGGAACTGTGGGACTGGAAATCCTGCAGCAGCATCCTGGGATCGAGGTGATCGTAGCGCCCATCGGCGGCGGAGGACTCATCGGCGGGATCTCCTGCGCAGTCAAAGAAACGAATCCGGCGATCCAGATTTTCGGCGTTCAACCTTCCAGAATTCCTTCGATGAAGGCGGCGGTGGCCGAGGGCAAGCCCGTCACCCTAGCCTCGGCCAAGACGATTGCCGACGGTATTGCCGTGCGCCGCGCCGGAGAGCGCACGCTCCCTCTGGTTCAAAAGTACGTCGACGACATCGTCACCGTGGAAGAGGAAGAAATCGCGAATGCGATTCTTCTGTTGCTCGAGCGCGAAAAGACCCTGGCTGAAGGTGCGGGAGCGGCAGCCATTGCTGCCGTCCTCAACCGCAAGCTGCCGCTGCAAGGCAAAAGAATCGCCGTCCTCGTGTGTGGGGGCAACATCGATGTTACCTTGCTCGCACGCATCATCGAGAGCGGCCTGGTGAAAGATGGACGCTTGGTCCGCCTCCGCGTGCACCTTCCGGACTATCCCGGCGCGCTGCACCGCCTCACCGGAATCCTCGCCGATCACCGTGCCAACATCGTTGAGACTGCCTACGACCGCGCCTACCACGGCGTTAATCTCGGTGATACCGCTATCGACATCACGATGGAGACGCGCGGACCCGATCATATCGCGGAGCTGCTCGCCGCTCTGGGCGCTGCTGGCTACACACACGAAAGAATTCTGTGATGCGCGCGGACTAAGATGAGTGGATTTAGATTAGATGGAAAGTGAACTATAGCCGCACTATGGCGACGACGAGCTGAGCGGTGCCTTCTGTGGGCTGCCGTGACACAGCAAAACGCAGAGCAGGATGCCTGTTCCCGCCGCCCCGGCCGCAACCCATTTCGGATTTAGGCTCATGTTAGTTCCCCTAATCGGCGGAGGAGCTCCGCATAGTTCCGATTCGTTGAAACTCTTCTGTTCCCCCTCGTGAACCGTGGTTCCGTGCGAAGACTCCGTCACGGGCGAGGGTTTGTTGCGATCCACTTCTCGCTCCACGTTCACATCATTCTTGCGCGCCGCGACTTGAATGTTTCCATTCAAGTTGCTCACTTCGTATTGCGTCCATTCGTTGAGGACCGGAGTTATCGTGAGGCAATTTATCTTCACCCTGAAGCTTTTCGAAGTTCCCACCGCAACCCCGCCGTGATCGAGTTCC